>JAGXSC010000054.1 GCA_018334075.1 Actinomycetota bacterium | reverse complement strand
TTCAAGCCGATCGTGCGGCTGGCTACCGCCGAGGATTTACGGCGGGGGGCGGAGCTTGCCGAGAAAGAGAGCTTTGCCCGCGCTAGGTTTAGGGAGATGATCCAGGCCCATAAGCTGGATATGAAGCCCGTGGGGGTCGAGTACCTGTTCAGCGGCGACAAGGTGATGTTTTATTTCACCGCTGAAGAGAGGGTCGATTTCCGGGAGCTCGTTCGCAATCTGGCTTCGGAGCTAAAGGCGCGCGTCGAGATGCGACAGATCGGCGTTCGGGATGAAGCGCGCATGCTGGGAGGGGTCGGTCACTGCGGCGAGCAGCTATGTTGCGCACGCATGGGACAGGAGTTCCAGCCGGTCTCGATCAGGATGGCCAAGGAGCAGGATCTCTCGCTCAACCCCTTGAAAATCAGCGGTCTGTGCGGCAGACTTATGTGCTGCTTGCGCTATGAGTTCGATGCCTACAAGGACTTCAAGTCGCGCGCGCCGAAGAAGGGCGCAAAGATCGAGACACCGCTCGGCGAAGGTGTTGTCGTCAGCCTCGACACACCAAGGGAGCAGGTCAAGGTCGCTGTAAGTTCGGCGAGTCCGATGGTAGTGCCTCTCTCGGCGATAAAATGCGGCAAAGGGAAAGGCTGTCCTTGTTCGATCTCGCAAGAAGCGCTCGACGAGATTAGTGCGAAGTCCGATGCGGCCACCCCCGCGCTGTTTCGCGATCTACCGGGAGTGCCAGGAGTCGCGGGTGCTGCAGGGAAGCCGCCAGAAGCGGGCAAAAGCGCCAAGCGGGTCGCTCCTTCCGGCGCGGATAAGGCGAGCGAAAAGCCCGGGCGCAGCGCCGGGCGCAGAAGGAGGCGCCGGAGATCTGGCGGGCAGAGTGCCCCTTCTAGCTCCGACTAGGATTATGGTTTAGCGCCGACGTAGCTCAGCTGGTAGAGCAACGCACTCGTAATGCGTAGGTCAGGGGTTCGAGTCCCCTCGTCGGCTCCATGCATGCCGCAGCATGTGCGGCGTCAGGTCAGTAACTGACCATCACGCCCCGATCCCGTAACGTCGCGATGTCTTTCATGTCGGGCGAGGTCGCCGTCAAGGTGAGGGGGTTGTTGTCTTTGCGGTGCCCTCGTGAGACGGGACCTGTGCTTGACTTCTGAGCGAACGGGGGGTGATAATCGCCCTCGGTCCCGCGGATCCGTACGAAGATAGAAGGATGTCGCATGATCGAATATGTCGTCCTTGGCATCGTGGCACTCCTCCTATTTTGCTATCTGCTGTATGCGCTCGTGCACCCGGAACGCTTCTAGCCGGAGACGACGGTGCCAATCCTGCAGATACTCGTCTTCGTGGTGCTGGTGATCCTCCTGACCAAGCCCGTCGGCTGGTGGCTGTTCGCGGTATACGAACGTCGTCCACTGCCGCTGGAACGCATCCTCGGCGGCACGGAGCGGATGATCTACCGGCTCTCGGGGGTCGACCCGGACACCGACATGCGCTGGACTCAGTACGCGTGGTCTCTCCTTATTTTCAACGCGGTCGGGCTGTTCACATTGTTCATGCAGCTGCAGGTGCAGCATGCCTTGCCCACAGGGGCAGGATTCGCGCCGATGAGCGTGGATCTGGCTCTCAACACGGCAGTGTCGTTCGTGAGCAACACGAACTGGCAGGCATATGCGGGAGAGACCTCGGCCAGCCCGCTCACCCAGATGCTCGGACTCGCGCTGCAGCAGTTCCTCTCGGCTTCGACCGGCATGTGTGTGGCGGCAGCGCTCATACGCGGCCTGGTCAGGGACGGCGCGTGCCGGATCGGCAACTTCTGGGTCGACGTCACTCGGTCGTGGCTGTACGTGCTCCTTCCGTTCTCAGTGGTCATAGCCGTCTTCTACGCTGCCTCAGGATCCGTGCAGACACTCGGCGGTACAGTGGAGGCCGTGACGCTCGAGGGAACGTTGCAGTCCATCGTGACCGGGCCGGTTGCATCGATGGAAGCCATCAAGGCGCTCGGCACCAACGGCGGCGGGTTCTTCAACGCCAACTCGGCGCACCCGTTCGAAGGGCCGACACCACTGGCTGCCTTCGTGCAGATGCTCACCGTGTTCGCCATACCGGCTGGATTCACATGGATGTTCGGCAGATCGACGGGCGACACACGCCAAGGGTGGGCCGTTTTCGGTGCGATGCTGCTGTTGTTCGTGGCGAGCGTCGGTGTCGTCTTCGTGTCCGAGCAGACGGGCAACCCGGCATTCACGCGCGCGGGGGTGGAGCAGTCGGTCGGACCGGACCAGCCCGGGGGCAACATGGAGGGCAAGGAGACGCGCTTCGGCATCGGGCAGTCAGCGCTCTACGGGGCGGTGACGACGGCCGCCTCAAGCGGCGCGGTAATCGCGATGCATAGCAGTTTTACACCACTCGGCGGTGGTGCTTTGCTTACGAACATATTGCTCGGAGAGGTCGTGTTCGGCGGGGTGGGGGTCGGCCTGGCGGGCATGCTCGTGTATGCGCTGCTGGCCGTGTTCATCGCCGGACTCATGGTCGGACGCACACCGGAATACGTCGGCAAGAAGATCGAATCGCGGGAGGTACGCATGGCAATGCTCGCCGTATTGGCCGCCGCGGCGTCGATCCTTGTGCTCACAGCTATCGCGACTCTGACGTCCGCGGGGCGTGCGGCAGTGCTCAACGGAGGCCCGCACGGGTTCACGGAGATCCTTTACGCGTTTGCGTCGGCCGCAGGGAACAACGGCAGCGCGTTCGCGGGCCTCTCTGCGGACAGCCCTTTCTACAACCTCACACTGGCGCTCGGCATGCTCGTGGGCCGCTACCTGTTCATCGTACCAGTGCTCGCCATCGCCGGCTCGCTCTCGGCAAAGAAGCGGCTCCCTGTCTCCGCCGGCACCTTGCCAACCACAGGCGGATTGTTCGTGGGCCTGCTCGTAGGGGTCGTCCTTGTCGTTGGCGCCCTCACGTACTTCCCGGCTCTCGCGCTTGGGCCGGTGGTGGAGCACCTGCTCATGCTAGACGGAACGACGTTTTAGGAGTCTGCGGTGACCGAACGCGAAAGCATAGTGGACAAAGTCAGACCTGGAGGTCCCGGAACGGGACCTGAGCGCGGGACCTCCGCCTACACCGGCGTTCGTCCGCCGGCCAAGCTGGCTTCGACGGCTCTCGTGAGTGCGGCAGCCTTCGATGCCGTGCGCAAACTTGATCCACGGATGATGATCCGCAACCCTGTCATGTTCGTCGTCCAGGTGGGCTCAGTCGTCGCCACATGGTACTGGCTCATTGAGCTCATCGGAGGGACGGGCGGGGCGTTGTTCACCGGGACTGTGGCTGTGTGGTTGTGGTTCACGGTGCTGTTCGCGAATTTCGCCGAGGCAATGGCCGAGGGCAGGGGCAAGGCCCAGGCAGCGACGCTTCGCAACATGAAGGCGGACGCGACCGCCAGCCTCTTGACCGACGACGGCTCAGTGCGCGAGGTCGCAGCTTCGCAGCTTAGGAGGGGCGACGTCGTCGTGGTCGAGGCGGGGGAGGTGATACCTGGCGATGGCGAGGTCATCGAGGGCATCGCATCGGTCGACGAGTCGGCCATCACTGGCGAATCCGCGCCGGTGATCCGTGAGAGCGGAGGTGACCGCTCATCGGTGACCGGGGGCACGCGCGTACTCTCCGACCGGATCGTTGTGCGCATCACGTCCGACCCGGGTGAGTCGTTCCTCGACCGCATGATCGCGTTGGTGGAAGGCGCGAGGCGCAAGAAGACACCGAACGAGATCGCACTCACAGTGCTACTTGCCGGTCTCACGATCATCTTCCTGCTCGTGGTCGTGACTCTGGCTGCCTTCGCAGACTACGCCGGACAACACGTGAGCGTCGTCGTGCTCATCGCCTTGCTTGTCTGCCTCATCCCCACCACGATCGGCGGCCTGCTGTCGGCCATCGGCATCGCGGGGATGGACCGTCTTGTGCGCCACAACGTCCTAGCGATGTCGGGGCGCGCCGTCGAGGCCGCAGGAGACGTCGACACCCTGCTGCTCGATAAGACCGGCACCATCACCTTCGGCAACCGACAGGCGACCGAGTTCCTCCCGGTCGCGGACGTCTCGGAGAAATCGCTCGCCGACGACGCGCAGCTCGCGTCTCTACCCGACGAGACGCCCGAGGGACGCTCGATAGTCGTGCTCGCGAAACGCTACGGGTTCAGGGCGCGCGACCTCGCAGCCGAGGGCGCGACGTTCGTCCCGTTCTCGGCCTCTACGCGCATGAGCGGAGTGGACGTCGGAGGACACAGTATTCGCAAGGGTGCTTCCGATGCGGTAGTCGCATGGGTCAAAGCGGCGGGGGGAGCCGTCCCGGATGACCTCACGGGCCTGGTCGATGGCGTGTCGCGGCAGGGAGGAACCCCGCTGGTCGTCGCGCGCAATGCGGCTATCCTCGGCGTGGTCCACCTGAAGGACGTGGTGAAGGGAGGTATCCGGGAGCGCTTCGAGCAGTTGCGCGCGATGGGCATCCGAACCGTGATGATCACCGGTGATAACCCGGTGACTGCGGCGGTCATCGCGCACGAGGCCGGCGTCGATGACTTCCTCGCGCAGGCCACACCCGAGGCAAAGCTTGACCTCATCCGCAGAGAGCAGCATTCGGGCCGCTTGGTCGCGATGATTGGCGATGGCACCAATGATGCCCCAGCTCTCGCGCAAGCCGATGTCGGCGTCGCGATGAACAGCGGGACATCGGCCGCCAAGGAAGCCGGCAACATGGTCGACCTTGACAGCAATCCCACGAAACTCATCGAGATCATTGAGATCGGCAAGCAGATGCTCATGACGCGTGGTGCGCTTACCACGTTCTCGATTTCTAACGACGTCGCGAAGTACTTCGCCATCGTCCCGGCACTCTTCGTCGACGCGTACCCGCAGCTGCAAGCGCTCAATATCATGCGGCTCCACTCGGCCGAGAGTGCGATATTAAGCGCCGTCGTCTACAACGCGCTCATCATCATCGCGCTCGTGCCCCTCGCGCTGCGCGGCGTGGCGTACCGCGCAGTCGGCGCCGAGCGGCTCTTGCGGCGAAACCTGCTCGTCTATGGGGCGGGGGGCATTGTTGTCCCGTTCGTCGCGATTAAGATCATCGACGTACTGCTGGTGGCCATGGGCTTCGTAAGGTAGGTGGAGAATGTGAGGCACACGATATTCGTCGCGGTACGCATGTATGCGCTCGCGGCGCTCGTGCTCGGACTCGCCTACCCCTTGCTCGTGACCGGTGCGGCCCGAGTCGCGTTCCCAGAGCAGGCACGGGGCAGCCTCCTCGTCGACGCCGAAGGCGTCGTCAGGGGATCGCGCCTCATCGGCCAGTTGTTCACGTCCGAGCGCTACTTCCATGGCCGTCCCTCTGCGGCCGGGGCCGGTTACGACGCGGCGGCATCGGGCGGCTCGAACCTCGGGCCTACCTCTCAAGCGCTCGTCAAGGCCGTCGAGGAACGTGTCGCGGCCGCCATCGCACGCGAGGTGGGACTCGAACCTGGCACCGTGCCTGCGGATATGGTGACCGCCTCGGCGAGCGGCCTTGATCCGCATATCTCGCCCGCGACGGCCCTCGCTCAGGTCGCACGGGTTGCGCGAGCGCGTGGGTTGCGAGAAGATGACGTGAGGGCGCTTGTGACCTCGCGGATTGAGCCGCGAGACCTTGGGTTCATCGGTGAGCCGCGCGTCAACGTCCTCGAACTCAATCTGGCGCTCGACGGGATGCGATCCGGGGAGTAGCACGAGCGAGGAGGTGGAACTTGGACGAGGAGCGGCCCGAGGTCGTGCGAGGCGCCGAGCCAGGCTCTGTTGCACTCGAGTCCCTCGCGCCCGTTGCCGCCGAGGATTTGCGGCGCCACGTCGCGCATCCGCGCGGGCGCCTCAAAATCTTCCTCGGCATGGCGGCCGGCGTCGGCAAGACATACACGATGCTCGCCGAGGCACACCGCCGGGTCGCGCGCGGAGAGGACGTCGTCGTCGGCTACGTGGAACCGCACGCGCGCCCCGAGACAGCCGCGTTGCTTGAAGGACTCGAGGTCGTAGCGCCTAAAGGAATCGAGTATCAGGGCGCGCGGTTCAAAGAGATGGACACTCGCACGGTGATTCGGCGCCGTCCCGAGTGGGTCCTCGTTGACGAACTGGCGCACACCAACGTCCCGGGAACCGAGCACGCGAAGCGCTGGCAGAGCGTCGAGGAGATCCTCGCGGCAGGGATAAACGTCATCACGACCGTCAACATTCAACACCTTGAGAGCCTCAATGACGTCGTCTACGAAATCACAGGCGTGAGGGTACGCGAGACCTTCCCCGACCAGGTTCTCGACAATGCCGACGAGGTCGTCGTCGTAGACCTCACGCCCGAGGCGCTGATCAACCGCCTGAAGCGCGGTGTCGTATACGATCTCGCAAAGGTGGACCAAGCTCTGGTGAGCTTCTTCACCTCCGATAAGCTCGCCGCTTTGCGCGAACTGTCGCTGCGCCAGACCGCCGACGAGGTGGACGAGCACCTGCAGGCAGCGGTCGCCGAAAACACGGTCTTGGCGGGCCGCGAGGTCGTGATGGTATGCGTGACGCTGCGCGCCGACTCGGTCAGGCTCGTGCGCCGCGGGTTCAGGCTCGCCAGGCGTTTCCACGGCGACTTGCACGTCGTCCACGTGAGCATGGAAGGGCGCTTACGCCCGGATGCCGAGCGCCCACCGCTTGAGTGCGTGTGGGAGACCGCCCGCAGCCTCGGCGCGCACACGCACGAGTTGTCGGGCAACAACGTAGCCACGGAACTCGTCGAGTTCGCTGCGATGCACCGCGTCACGTTCATCGTGCTCGGCCAGTCAGTGCGATCGCGGCTGGAGGAGATCATGCGCGGATCGATCGTCACGCGCATTATGCGCGAGACCCGCGGTATTGATGTCGTGATCGTGTCGGACCGCGAGGATCCGGAGGAGCGAGCCAGGCGCGAGGGGCTTGAGTAGATGCAGCGCTTCGATGCCTACTCGATCGCTCGCAGCACCTCGGCGCGCACAGCGGGGCTTACCACGCCGGTGCCTCCGAAGAAGGTCACCGTGTCGATCGCGGCTCTGTTGGCCGCAAGCGCCGCTTTCGTGTCGGGGTTTAGTGAGGCAAAAGGCGTGAGCAGCATGACGCTACCGGCCTTGCCCTGCAGTACGCCTCCGGCAAGCGCGTCAGGGAAGTCGTGGCTATTGGTGATGCCAACGCGATTCCACTTTTGGCCCGCGTTTGCGACAGCCCAGCTCGAGATGGCGACAGCCGTCTTGTAGCGATCCCTCCCGTGGAGCCGGTCCACTCGGTTAGCACCGAAGCGGCCATCCAGGTAGCTTTCTGTTGCAGGAGACACCACACCGGTGCCGCCTAAGATCAAAACGTCGGTCACGTCGGTCACGTCGGTCATCGCGGCTTTAGTGCCCTCTGAAAGTCCCGTGCGTGGATGCGCAAGGTAGATCGGCCACCCTTTGGCTGCGGCGAGCGGGGCTGCGGCGAGCGCGTCGGGGAAGTTGCCGCCGGTCGCCACGAATACGCGACCGGCGTAGTTCGCCCCAAGCAGCTTTCTTACTTCAGCTGCAACAGCATTTGCAGTCACATAGCGGTCTTTGCCCCCGATACGGGAGACGTTGCCTGCCCCAAGCTCAGTCCTTAGCGTGCTTTCCACGCCTTCGCTAACCACGCCAGTGCCACCGAGGATGATAGCTCTCGCGGCACCAAGGCGCCTGATCTCGGCCATCACAGCGGCAGGGATGCTTGTCGGCTCGACAAGGAGCACCGGCCCGTCGAGTGCGCCAGCGAGCGCTGTGCCGCCGAGAGCGTCGGGAAAGTCACGCCCGGTGGCGATAACGACGGTGCGGGCGCCCGCAGGGTCAAGGCCGTCGGGGAAGGCTTCAACAGATGCGTCCACCGCCGTGTCAAAGCGCGTGTCGCCTTCCACGGGGATGGAGGGCGGTATCTGCTCGAACTCCGCTCTCACGCTCGCGTTTGCGGTGACGCCCGCATCGGTGCGAGTAGCGGTCGCGATGCCGTCTGACCACCGGACAAACCTAAAGCCTGCGTTAGGGACGGCCGTTACAGTAGTGCCGCTCGAGCCGTGTGCGACTGTTTGTGTGGTAGCTCCTGAGATCGTGCCTCCGGGACTAGCTGTGTAGGTAAGGGTGTAGGTGATGCGCGCAAACTGAGCGGTCACGCTCACGTTCGCGATGACGCTAGTGTCGGTACGGCTCGGCGTGGTACGACCGTCCGACCACCGGACAAACCTAAAGCCTGCGTTAGGGACGGCCGTTACAGCGGTGCCGTCTGCACCGGGCGTGACTGTTTGCGTGGTGGCTCCCGATATCGTGCCCCCGGGGCCCGCCGTGTAGGTAAGGGTGTAGGTGAGGTGCTTGAGCGCGAAGTTGCGTACCACCTTAGTTGTGCCGTCGAACTCGAACACCTCCGTGGCGCCGAAATAACCGGCAAACTCGGCGGTGACCCGGTAGGTGCCGGGGCCGCGGAGATAGAGCGCGTAGGTACCGTCAGCACCGGTAACCATCCAGTCCATCAAGCGCCAGGCCCCATTTTCGAGACGTTTGACATCGACCGGTGCCGGCTTGAGGGGCTCGCCGGTCAGAGCGTCGGTGACCGTGCCTGTAACTCCGAGCGGCCAGGGCTCGAGCGCGAAGTTGTACATCGCAGGGGTCACGCCGTCGAATTCGAACGTCACTGGAGTGGAGGCGAAATAGCCATAATCACCTGCGGTGACCCGGTAGGTGCCGGGGCCGGGGACAAGGAGCGCATAGGCGCCGTCAGCACCGGTAAGCATCCAGTCCTCCAAATCCCACCAGCCGAGCCCCTCATCATAACGTTCGACCTTGACCGATGACCCTTCGAGGGGCTCGCCGGTCACAGCGTCGGTGACCGTACCTGTTACCCCGAGCGGTATCGGCTCAAGCGCGATGTTGTGAATCGCAGGGGTCACGCCGTCGAAGTCGAACTCCAACGGGGTGGAGTCGAAATAGTCTTCAAACCAGGCAGAGACCTGGTAGGTGCCAGCTCCGGGGAGATGCAGTGTGTAGGTGCCGTCAGCGCCGGTCCACGTCGCCCCCGCAAAGTACCAGGACCCTTCTATGAGGTATTCGGCCCTGACCCGTGAGCCCTCGATGGGTTCGCCGGTCACAGCGTCGACGACCGCACCTGTGATTCCGAGCGGCCAATGCTCGGCCTGCGCGACCGTGCCGGTCGGAGCGGCGAACGAAGCCAGCAGCGCCACGATGAGCACGCTGCTCCAACCGATCCGCCAGCGTCGCACGATCCGCTTCTTCATGTTCACGCCGCTACTCCATCTAATCAGGCTCCGGCCGACTGCTGGGCGACGCATATGGATAGCAGCTTCCTGTTCCCGTAAACCATCTTACTCGCTTTTTGTGTCTTGCGTGAGTTTCTAACCCGTGTTACTTTACCCCGAACGCTATATTGACCGTCGAGTCGGGAACATTTTTTTTGATGTAATATTCGGCGGGGTGTATATATCCTGAGTATTGTGCTGTTTACATGGGATAGGGAGCGATGGGGCAGGATTATTTAACGCTTGCGATGTTTGTGCTTGTTGGGCTGCTGTTCTCGGCTGCCGCTGTAGCGGCGTCAAATCTGCTTAGCCCGAGTGCGCCAAGTGCGGCGAAGAGTTCGACCTATGAGTGTGGCAGCTTACCCATAGGGTCACCATGGGTGCAGTTTCGTGTCGGATACTACGTGTATGCGCTGCTATTCCTGGTGTTCGATATCGAGACAGTGTTTTTGTATCCGTGGGCGCTTGCTTTCAACAGGATGGGGGTCTCAATCCTGTTCGCGATGGCGATATTCGTGTTCATACTGTTGGTCGGCCTCGTGTACGCGTGGAAAGAGGGGGCCTTGGAGTGGCGTTAGATCGCTTCACTGGAGAGAATTCCATAGCTTTTATAAGAAGCGAGCAGCTCTTTGATTATGCCCGGAGCAACTCGCTTTGGTATCTGGCGTTTGGCAGCGCGTGTTGCGCGATCGAGGGATTGATGCACGCCAGCGGCCCGCGTTTCGACTTCGATCGCATGGGAGTGTTCTTTCGCGCCTCGCCTCGGCAGGCGGATGTGATGATAGTGGCTGGAACGGTCAATCTCAAACTCGCCGAGACCGTGCGTACCCTATATGACCAGATGCCTGAACCGAAGTGGGTCATCGCGATGGGGGCGTGCGCGAATACGGGCGGCCCGTTCCGCGAGTATCCAAACGTGGTTCTCGGCGCCGACAAGATAGTTCCGGTCGATGTGTACGTTCCGGGATGCCCACCGCGTCCTGAATCGATACAGTATGCGTTTCTCGAGCTTCAGAAGAAGATACGAAAGCGGACGGAGGAGCGCCTTGCAGCCAGACGTGGCAGCGGTAAATAGAGCTCTCGCCGGTCTTCAGGCGGCGATAGATGTTGTAGAGGCGCCTATCGGCGTCGTTCTTCGCTGCGCACAAAAAGACGCCTCGGCTGTTCTCAAGCATCTTCGAGACGGCGAGCTTGACTGCTGCATGCTCATCGATCTTTTTGGTCTCGACACCGGGGAGAAAGTTGAAATCACCTACCACCTAAGATCGCTTTCCCGTGATGAGGATATGTACGTGCGTTGCGGTGTCGACTACGACGGCAACATGCACTCCGTGTGGAACATTTACCCCTCGGCACTGCTTCCCGAGCGTGAGGCCGCCGAGATGTTCGGGCTGACACTGAGCGGGCACCCGAATCCGAAGCGGCTGCTGACGACCGATGGAGTGCCGCCGCTTTTGCGCAAGGCCGTGCCGGTTCGAAGTGCGGAGGAGGTGCGATCCGGTTGATCGATCCGCACTTCACCGTCAGCGAAGACGGCCTGATGACTCCAGAGGGCACCTTCTCGCCTGGCTCGCCGCCGGCGGGCATCCGTCGAGTTCCCAAAGGGGTCGATAGCCTCGGCACCGAGCATCTTATCGTCAACATGGGCCCACAGCATCCGTCAACACACGGGGTGCTGCGCCTGATTGTCGAGCTTGATGGCGAAGAGGTCGTGGCAGTGGAGGTTTCGATCGGCTTTTTGCACAGGGGGATCGAAAAGCTCGCCGAGTCCCGCCGCTTCGATCAACTAGCGACGCTAATGGACCGTGGAGATTACGTCTCGGCGATCCATGGTGAGCAGGCAGCGGCTCTCGCGGTCGAAAAACTCATGGGAATCGAGATTCCGACCAAGGCGGCCTGGATTCGCACCCTTACCGCTGAGCTTAATCGGCTGGCAAGTCACATCGTCTGGTTCGGGACTTTCGGTCTTGATACCGGCGCTATGGGGCAGTTCCTGTATGCGATGCGTGACCGCGAGGCGCTTCTCGACATTCTCGAGGAGATCTCGGGGCAGCGGATGATGTTCAACTACGTGCGGCCCGGCGGCGTTTTAGCCGATCTACCGGCCGGAATCGATCGAAAGATATTGGCGTTTTGCGACACTTTCGAGGTGTATCTGGAAGAACATCACGCGCTTCTCGGCTGTAACGAAATATTCCAGTCCCGCGTCAAGAACATCGGGATAGTCACAAAGGAGACCGCTCTGGCATTCGGCCTTACGGGGGCCAACCTGCGCGCGACGGGGATCGCTTTCGATGTAAGGCGCGACCGCCCTTACGATGCGTACCCAGCGCTTGAGTTCGATATCCCGGTCGGCACGGTCGGTGACGCCTGGGACCGCTATATGGTGCGTATGGAGGAGATGCGGCAGTCGGTCAGAATGGTTCGGCAGCTGGTGGCCGGAATGCCCGAAGGCGAGCATATGGCCAAGGTACCCAAGGTGCTTCGTCCGCCGGCCGGCGAGGTATATGCGTCGGTGGAGTCAAGTCGCGGAGAGACAGGCATCCACCTTTTCACCGACGGTGGAGCGACCCCGTATCGCTACCGTTACCGCGGCGCCTCCTTCTTCACTTGCCAGTTATTTGAGGAAGTGTTACCTGGGCACCTGTTCGCCGATGCATGTATGCTGCTCGGCTCATTCGACATAATGCTTGGCGAGGTGGACAGATGAGTCCTGAGGTCGTTTCGCTACTCAGGGTGCTTGCCGCCGTCGGACTCATGTTGATGAATGGGGTCGTCCTCATCTACATGCTCCGCAAGGTTCTTGGGCGCTTGCACCAGCGACTTGGGCCGATGCACGTCGGGCCGCACGGCCTTTTTCAGACCCCGATGGATGTCGTCAAGTTGCTTACCAAAGAAGACATCACGCCTGCCAACGTGGACAAAGCGCTGTATTTCATCGCGCCTGCCGTGGTGTTCACACCCTCGTTGATGGCTTACGCCGCCATACCTTTTTCGGAGACCTGGAAGATAACCGACCTGGATACTGGCCTGCTGTACACCTTCACGGTGCTGTCGCTTGTGTCTATCAGCTTGCTGATGGCAGGGTGGGCCAGCGCGAACAAATGGTCTTTGTTGGGGGGCATGCGCGCGGTCGGACAGCAGATCGCCTACGAGGTGCCATTGCTGCTCTCGGTCTTACCGATCGTCATGTACACCGGCACTCTCAACATGGGTGAGATTGTCAGCGCCCAATCAGGGACGTGGCTCGAGGTGATTCCGCGCTGGTTCATAACCAACCCGCTGTTTTGGCCGACGTTCGTATTGTTCTTCATCGCGATGCTCATAAAGGTAAACCAGACGCCCTTCGACCTGTCAGAGGCGGAATCCGAGCTAGTGACAGGTTTCGCTACCGAGTACTCCTCGATGAAGTTTGGCTTGATTTTCCTATCCGAGTTCAGTAACTCGTTCGTAGCCTCAGCGATCGCTGTCACGCTTTTCTTCGGCGGATGGTCGCTGCCGTGGGTGCCGGACGAATACCTGGCCCCTATCGCGCCGCTTGTGTTTATGATCAAGGTATACATCGGAGTATTCATCATGATGTGGATCAGAGGCACCCTCCCAAGGGTGAGAATCGACGTCCTGATGCAGCTCGGCTGGAAGGTGCTGATTCCGGCGACACTCGGCTGGATAATGATCTGTGGCGTACTCATGAAGCTCTTTGATCTTGGTCGGCCGGTGAGCTGATATGTGGGGATCTGGCATACTCAACGGAATGAGGATAACCATGCGAAACATGCTGCGTGGTCCCATAACCGTTTGCTACCCTTATGAGAAAATCGAGATGCCGTCGCGGTTCCGATTTGCTCTCGAGGTCGCGTTCAATGAAGATGGATCGCACCGGTGTACCGCATGCATGACTTGTGCGCGCATCTGCCCGGATCATATCATCGATCTGCAATTCACGACCGCCGAGGACAAGTCGAAGCACATTCAGTTCTTGAGGTATGAGCTTGGCGCATGCATGATGTGCGGACTTTGTGTGGAGGCTTGTCCTTTCGACGCGATAAAGATGGGCAAGGACTATGAGCTTGCCAAGCTGACACGGGAGGAACTCACCATCGACCTGCTTGCTGATGTGCCCGCAGCTAGCTCGCGGGCAAAGGGCGGGAATCCATCCGCCGAGACGACCGGGAAGGAGGGCGAGAGTGGCTGAGAGTGTTGACGCGCTTCCTTTTGTGGTGTTCGCTTCGGCGGCCATAGGCGGAGCCATTGGCATGCTGATCTCCAGGAACGTCGTTTACGCCGCTTTTTGGCTCCTTTGGGTGATGCTGTCGGTGGGTGGTCTTTATCTACTGCTCGCCGCCGAGTTTCTTGCCCTGATGCAGGTCATGGTCTACGCGGGAGCCGTATCGGTGCTGATGCTCTTTGTCATCATGCTTACATTGAGGCGCCGAGAAGACGCGGTGCGGCCGCTCGATTTTTCCCCACTGGCCGCCATGTTGGCCGCTGCGTTTTTGGGCATCATGTACTTTGGCATTACCCGATCCGATATCCCGACAGCCCAGATGCCTGCTCAGGCGCCTGACACCGCTGATCTCGGGGTTATTCTCTTTACCATCGAGGGCGGCTGGGCTCTTCCGTTCGAGATCGCCTCGGTATTACTGCTCGTGGCCATGGTGGCTGCGGTTTGGTGGTCGAAGGAGCACAAAAAGCGATGACTATCGGACTCGAAGCGTTTTTGGGGCTCTCGGCGGTGTTGTTCGCCTTGGGACTTTATGGGGCGGTTTCCAAGCGCAGCGCGGTGATGGTTCTGATGTCGCTTGAGCTTATGGCGGTCGCAATCAGCCTCAATATGGTCGCGTTTTCAAGATTCGTTACCCCCGAGAAGATGACGGGTCAGTTCTTCGCGATCTTTTCCATGGTCGTCTCGGCCGCCGAAATCGGTCTCGGGCTTGCTTTGGTGGTCGCGATCTATAGGCGCGCGAGATCCATAGAGCTACCCTCGCTTGAAAGACTGAAGGGGTAGCGCATGTCCTATGTCACTGCCATACCCTTGCTTCCGGCGGCGGCCTTTCTGCTGTTACTGCCGCTTTCACGAAAAGCGCGAAATAGCGCGATTTGGGTTGCTGTCGTAGCCATAGCGATGGCGTTCGTACTCTCGGTGATGGCTTTTGCCGCGGTGTGGCCGGGAGGAGCCGATCTTGCGAAGGAACCGGCGTATCATGCGTCGTTTCCGATTGCGGTCGTGGGCGATTCAACGATAGACATCGGGGTTATGCTGGATCCGTTCTCGGCGGCGATGCTCGTGGTCGTCACTTTAGTCGCGCTCTGCGTTCAACTGTATTCGATAGGCTACATGCACAGGGATGGCAGAATCGGCTGGTACTATGCGGTGCTCTCCCTGTTTACGGCGGCGATGCTGGCGTTGGTGCTTGCGGATAACTTCCTCATGCTCTATCTGGCGTGGGAGATCATGGGCTTGTGTTCATATTTGCTGATCGGGTACTGGCACGAACAGGAGGCGCCTCGCCGAGCGTCTATAAAAGCCTTCCTCACTACCCGCGTGGGGGATGTCGGCTTTGCCATCGGACTATTTCTGATGTATGTGACAGTCGGAAGCTTCGAGTTCGATGCGGTTTTGGGATCGGCGGCGGATTGGGCCCCGGGCGTGGCTACAGCCGTGGCGCTGCTGCTGCTCTTCGGCGCGATGGGCAAGTCGGCGCAGGTGCCGCTGCACGTATGGCTACCTGACGCGATGGCCGGGCCGACTCCCGCCTCGGCGCTTATTCACGCCGCAACGATGGTCGCCGCGGGAGTGTACCTGATAGTCAGGGCGATGCCGATATTCGAGGCTAGCGGAATCGCGCTTCATGTGGTGCTTGGAGTGGGGCTGGTTACCGCCCTTGTCGGCGCCCTCCTCGCGGCGGTGCAGCACGATATCAAGAAGGTGCTAGCGTATTCAACTATCAGCCAGCTCGGCTATATGTTCATCGCTTTGGGCGCCGGCAGCGCTGTGGCTGGAATGTATCACTTGATCACACACGCATTTTTCAAGTCGCTTTTGTTTCTTGGAGCAGGCGTGATCATTCATGCTTACCACACTCAGGATATGCGGCAGATGGGGGGTCTGGCCCGATTCCTTCCGGTTACAACAGCGACTTTTGCCGTCGGCTCTTTGGCGTTGGCCGGGATATTTCCGTTCTCCGGCTTCTGGTCAAAAGACGAGATCGTTCTCGTTCTGGTCAAGGATGGATACTATATCGCGGCTGCAATCGCGCTTCTTGCCGCTTTCATGACGGCGTTCTATGTCGCTCGGCTGTGGTTCAGGGTCTTTACTGGACCTCGCCAGACCGAAGGATTGCATGAGGCGCACCGCTCCATGCTCGCGCCCATGGTGCTGCTCGCGTTGATCACGGCCGGGATAGGCTTTGGGGGTCCAGCGCTGGGTGACTTCTTCGGGTACAAAATCCCGTGGCCCGATCCAGCCATCGCCGGGGTTTCATCGGGCGTCGCGGTCGCCGGTCTTCTTCTCGGATGGTGGGCGTATGGGCGCAGAAGCGTTGTGCTCAACACACGCACACTCAAGATGCGAGCTGGTTTCATCTACGGCATGCTATCCCAGAAGCTCTACTTCGATCTGGCGTACGAGTATCTGGCGATAAGGCCGTTTGTGAAGGCGGCATCGGGGCTGGCGGCGTTTGATCTGGCTCGGGTGGACAAAATCGTGACGGGCGCTGGATCCGCTTGGAGCAGGATCGCTGGCATCTCGGAGCTGTTCGATCGCCATGTAGTCGACGGCGGCGTGAACGGCATGGCCCGTGGCGCCTGGGTACTCGGCAGGAAGGCCCGCTCGATTCAGAGTGGTCGGATACAGTCTTATCAGCGCTTCGCGCTAGCATCACTTATTTTGTTGCTCATGTTGGTCGTAATGAAGGGGTAAGCCAAGATGCTTCCATTGCTGTCGATGATTGTGTTTCTGCCGCTAGTAGGTGCTGTGATTACGGCGTTGATGCCGAAAAACATGCCGACGGCCCCTCGACTGGTTGCGTTGGTGACAGCCCTTATCACCTTCGGCCTGGCGACTTACGCGCTTGTAATTTTTGACGTCAACGGTGGCTATCAGTTTGTGGAGAGGTTTCCCTGGGTTCCGCAGGTAGGCATCGATTATCACCTGGCGGTCGACGGCATTTCGATGCCGATAATCGCGCTTTCCACTCTCCTGACTGTGCTTGCGGTGCTTGTGAGCTGGAAGATCGACCACAGGCCGTCATTTTATTTCTCGATGATTTTGCTTCTTGCGGTCGGCATGAATGGTGTGTTCGCAGCTCTCGACTTCGTGCTTTTCTACCTGTTCTGGGAGCTCGTGCTAGTTCCGATGTACTTTCTTATCGCCATCTGGGGCGGCGCTCGGCGTGAGTACGCCGCAATCAAGTTCTTCCTCTACACATTGGCTGGCTCCGTTTTTATGCTCATCGGAATAGTGGCGCTTTACATATTGCAGGGCACCTTCAATATCTATGAGTTGACGATGCTTGCGTCCAACCCGGACACGATGCTCGCAAGTAATATGCAGTTCTGGATATTCGCGGCGTTCTTCCTTGCATTCGCGGTGAAGGTGCCTATTTTCCCGTTGCACACATGGTTGCCCGACGCCCACGTGGAGGCTCCGACTGCAGGCTCTGTGTTGCTCGCCGGCATTCTTCTCAAAATGGGCACCTACGGGTTCATCAGGATATCCCTGCCGATCATGCCGGAAGCCGCCTCGTCACAATTTTGGACGTGGACGCTGGGTGCTTTGGCCACCATATCGATTGTTTACGGCGCGGCGGTCGCCTTCGCCCAGACGGATATGAAGAAGCTCGTAGCCTATTCGAGCGTTTCGCACATGGGCTTTGTCATGCTCGGCATCGCATCCGGAACGCAGGAGGGGATCGACGGAGCGGTTTATGTCATGGTCGCACATGGACTCATCACCGGCATGATGTTCATGCTCGTCGGCATGGTTTACGAGCGTACTCATACCAGGACAATCGCCGAGATCAACGGATTGTCTCGGCAGACTCCGGTCGCTGGCGGATTGCTGGCATTTGCCTCCTTCGCATCCCTGGGGCTTCCGGGGCTCGCAGGCTTTCCCGGGGAGTTCCTGACCCTTCTTGGCGCCTGGCGTTCTGTCATGTGGCCCGGGTTTGTCATCATCTCGGCTGTCGGAGTGCTTCTTGCCGCAGCTTACATGCTCTGGATGGTGCAACGCACCGTTCTCGGCGAAGCGAAAGGGGTTGTCGAGAAGATCAGCGATCTTACGCGTTTCGAGGTGATCGCCCTGTCGCCGCTCGTGCTTCTGATAGTTGCCCTCGGCGTTTACTGGTCGTTGTTGCTGCGCTATGTGACTCCGGCAGTCCAAAGCATGCTCGCTGGAATTGGGGCGTAGTCGATGAGCGGTTATCTGCTGCTAGTACCCGAAATACTCCTGCTTCTCGGTGCGCTTGTTGCGCTTTTTGGCGAGTTTCTTCCGGGAAAGGATCGGACGGCGGTTCTGGTTGGAGCGGGACTGTGCTTCGTTGCAGCTATCGCAGCATGGTTCGGTGCTGTTGATGAATCTCTCTTCGGGGGTCTGCTCGTCTCAGGCCCCGCGTCCAATGTCATCCGAGTAGCGATTATCGCACTCACAGGTATCTGGCTGCTCTGGCTCTCGGCACGTGGTTATGAGGACGAGAGGAGCAGGGAAGCCGCGGCGCTGGCACTGTTCAGCTCGATCGGAGGCCTTCTTTTGACTCGCTCCGACGAGTTGATAACGATGTTTCTGGCGCTCGAGCTTTCCACCATACCCGCATACGTACTGATGGGGTATCGGCGCCGCGATATCCATGGCCTCGAGGGCGCGCTGAAGTACTTTTTGCTGTCGATGCTGACGAGCTTGCTCATGCTCTATGGCCTATCACTGCTCTATGGCATTTCAGGGACGACCCACTTTGACGGTATCGCCGAGGCGGTGCCTGAAGCCGGAGTTCTGGGCCTCATCGCAGGGGTACTCACGCTCGTAGGTCTTTTTGCAAAACTCTCCGCCGCGCCGTTTCACTTCTGGGCGCCGGACGCGTATGCGGGTGCGCCCGCGGCCTCCGTGGCCTTTGTCTCCACTGTGCCCAAGATCGCCGGCACCCTCGTGGTGGTGCACGTGGTCGAGATGCTCTCCGGTGTTACCGCGTTCGCGCTTGTTCTGGCGGTGGCCGCGGCAGCATCGATGCTCCTCGGCAACCTGGCCGCGCTAAGCCAGCTTGATACGCGACGCATGATGGCGTACTCCGGGGTCGCGCACACCGGCTATCTTTTCATCGGACTTGCAGGTGCAATCGCCGTCGGCAACGAGCTTGGCTATCTCGCCACGCTGTTTTACGTGATCGCTTACACCGTGCCTTCTATGGCAATCATGCTTGTGGTCGCCGAGGAGGGCGATTCCGTCGCAGACCTGACGCAGCTTGCCACAAGGCGTCCCTGGCTTGCCTGGGCGACGATGGCCTGGCTGCTATCGCTGATAGGCATCCCGCCGCTGGCCGGCTTCTTCGGCAAGCTGTACCTGTTCGAGACGGGTCTTGAGGCGGGCCTAGTGTGGCTCGTCGTAATCGGCGCACTGACCAGCGTGGTATCTGCCGCATACTACTTCAGGATCGCTCGCTCGATGTTTCTCGCGCCTACTGCGGAAGCACCCGAGCGTCCTGCCGGACAGATCGCACCTTCACGGATCGCCGACGCTGCGTTTGTGGTGGCGCTCCTGGCGACAGTTGCAATCGGTATCGCAGCCGCACCGGTAATGACAGCTCTTGGCTGGGTGGTTACCTGACCTTTTGTCACAGCACAACTGTTCAGCTCGCTCAAAAGTGGATAGATTATTGCTGTACGTTGTGTATGGTAGTTGTCCCCGGAGGGCCGAATAGTGCGCGAGTCAGATAGCTACGACAAGCAATCAAATGCCGAGAACGCTGACGCCCAGAGCGACGGTGGATCGCCGGTTACATACACGGTCGTTACCGGCCCCTTGCCCATCTGTGATTATACGGTCGGTGGATCCGACGAGCCCTGTGAGGAGCCAGCCACCGTTAAGCGCTGGTCAGGCGTCACTATGGTGATTGCTGCAGCGATCGGCGCCACCGCAGGAGGCCTGTTCACCGCGGCTGCGTTGGTCTGGATTTTCGGCCTGTGGGATGGCGTGCAAAAATTTGTACCCCCGCAGCCTGGCGGGCAGCAGGCTGTTGCTCCTATCGAGATCAATCCCGGCGACAACATCGATATCGCAACCGCAGTAGCTGCAAAAGCGACCCCGAGCGTAGCCAATGTGCGCGTCGAAGAGCGCATCTTCGATCCTTTTACTGGGGCCACTGGCTTTAGGGAGAGAGGCAACGGAAGTGGCGTGATCATAAGGGATGACGGATACGTTCTCACGAACTATCACGTAATTGCCGGTGCCGACAGGGTTGTCGTTACCGTCGGAATCGATGATGTTGAGGCAGAAGTAAAGGGTGTCGACCCGTCAACCGATCTTGCTGTACTAAAGATTCCAGGGGGGCCGTTCCCGAAAGCCGAGATTGGCTCTTCGGCGGATCTGGAAGTAGGACAGTTTGTGGTTGCGGTAGGAAGCCCCTTCGGCCTTGAAAAGACGGTTACCACCGGGATAATCTCGGCGCTGCAGCGCTCAAACATCGTCCAGGGCTCACGCGACATTACCGCCTACACCAACCTCATCCAAACTGATGCCGCGATCAACCCCGGTAACTCCGGAGGCGCGCTTGTGGACGCCGAAGGACGTCTGATTGGAATCAACACACTGATCCAGTCGCCAGCGGGTGCGGTCGGCGCGCCTCAGTCCGCGGGAATCGGCTTTGCTA
Source organism: Actinomycetota bacterium (assembly GCA_018334075.1). Lineage (NCBI taxonomy): Bacteria > Bacillati > Actinomycetota > Actinomycetota bacterium. The sequence continues at coordinate 1,567 of JAGXSC010000054.1, read as the reverse complement.
TTCCGGTTGATGCGGCAATTAATGTGGCGAACCAGCTTATTGAGACCGGGCGTGCGGTCCATCCTTTCATGGGAGTCTCGTCGATGAGCATCGACCAGGCCACTTCCGCACAGTTCAGGTTGCCTGTGAGCCGTGGAGCTCTCGTGCGTTTCGTGGAGCCGCAGTCACCGGCTGACCGTGCTGGAATTGAGCGTGGCGATATCATCATCAGAATCGATGATCGCGAAATCAGAGGCACAGAAGACGTTTTCGGAGCGATTCGAGCCAGAAGGATCGGCGATACTGTGGACGTCGCGGTCGTGCGCGGTGACACCGAGATCGCTATCGATGTCACACTCGAATCCGACGAAGGCCGCAGGTAGCTCTAGTACAAAACCTGCTGAGAGATTTCAACCTCACCGTCGACGATATATACATAGACAGTGGCTGTCAGCTTGTCCTTTATAGCTACGAAGGTCGTAGATATTTCTTGACCGGACCCGGTTGTTATCTCCGAATTGATCGTCCATCCCTTTGCCTCAAGCTCGCTCTTGAACCAGCTTGCAACATCCTGGTGAGCATCTTTGGTGCGGAATGTGGCAAAGTGCTGAGTGACCCCTTCCATAGTGGTCGTTGCGGCTTCAGTTACTGTGGCTTCCGGATATACGGGTGCCTCGGCAGGCCACGCCTCGGGCAACTGAGCCCCGCCGCCTTCGCCGGGCGCTGGCGTGTCGACACGAATGCCAGTGGCATCCTCGACGGCGCGTTCGGCTTCGTCGGCAGCTCGCTGTGCTGCAACTTCGCAGCCGGAAAGGCCCACAATGAGTAGCAATCCGGCAAGCAGTGCCAGCGAAGTTCTCGCAATTTTATGGATTTTCATGACCCCTCCTCCTAAATTTATGCTAATAAATAAGATTATACCCAATCCGCGATTGCGTTGCCGCATTCCCACCTTGAAGGTATGCTTCAATGTCTGCACTGACACTCGAAGGTTTGGGAGACTTAACGCGTGATCGAAACTTTGGAGGAGCTTGTTCGCGCCGCACTGCGCGGGGCCGTCGATGATGGCGAACTTCGAATGGGGGAGATACCCACTCCGCGATTTGAGCGCCCGCGCGATCCGTCGCATGGTGATTGGGCGACCAACATTGCGATGCAGTCATCGAAGGCGGCCGGCGCATCTCCCCGGAGCATCGCCGACGCTATCGCTGCAAGAATGGCCGGCCATCCGGATATCGACTCGGTGGAGGTAGCCGGACCGGGGTTCATCAACATCCGCCTTTCGGCCTCAGCGCTCCAACGTGTACTGACCGAGGCGCGCACCCAGGGACGCAACTTCGGCTCCAGCAAGCTTGGCCAGGGAAAGCGGGTCCAAGTCGAGTTTGTCTCGGCTAACCCCGTCGGGCCGATGCACGTCGGCCACGGCAGGTGGGCTGCCCTTGGAGACAGCATGGCCCGCGTCTTGGAGCATGCCGGTTGGAGAGCGGAGAGAGAGTTCTACATCAACGACGTTGGTGTTCAGATGGATATTTTTGCCAGGTCGGTCGCCGCGCGTTACCTGGAGATTGGCGGGAAAGAGGTCGAATTC
>JAGXSC010000053.1 GCA_018334075.1 Actinomycetota bacterium | reverse complement strand
CGTCACAACCCATCCGCTCGGCCAGTCCCTTGAATCCGATCCAGTACTCACCCATGTGCGGGAAGGTGACTTTACGCTGACTCATCGAGCTCCTCCTTCGCACTTTCAGGGAGCGCCTGCCCTCGTCCTTTTGCAGCGGCTTCCATCTTCAAGATGTCAACCAGGCTTTCCAGACGGGTACGCAAGCCGGCCTCCCCGGTCAACTCGTCCAAAACGAGCGTGGCGATCGGCACGTCTTTGATCTTGCGCTGGCAAAGCTCGATCATGAGCGAGTCCGGGCCACACGGGAAGGTCACGAGGAATATCATGCCGTCGACCTTGTCACGGTAGTACTCGACCGCGCCGAGAAGCTGCTTGTTGTATGTCCACTTCACGTCGGTCGATATCTTCGAGTAAAGGCTGCGCGCGAGGTCGTGATCGAGGGCCTCGGAGTCAAAAACTGTGACTCCCAAAGATTCCAGGAACCTTTTTATCGGCATGCCGATGAACTCATCGTGGTTGTTGTATGCGTGACCTACCAACAGGATTCGCGGTCGATCCCACGGCTCTTCTTCCAGCGAGTACTGCTCCCGCGCCAGCTCACGGTCGTGTGCGTGTTGATTGAGCCTGGCTCGGCGATACGCCGAGCGCACCTTGAATGGATTGCGGCAGAGCTTGCGGCCGAGCTTGAGCATCTCGCGCTTTTCGGGGATGCCTCGGCGGTGATTGACGATGTAGGTGAGCAAGGAGATGCCATCCACCGAATGCCGAGCGATATCATACGCTCCCATGAGCTTCACGCAGGCTTCCTCGCCCTTGATCTCGGAGGCGATCATAGGCACGAGAATGTAATCCACCCGGTCGCGAAGCGCTTCGACGTGGCCGAGGAATATCTTCATCGACAGGCAGGACTCGTCCACAGAGAGCGCCGCGCCGCGATTCAGGATGCGCTTGTTGGTCTGCGGGCTTACCACGGTTTCACAACCGAGCTCCTCAAAAAATGTCGACCAAAGCACATGGTACTTGTGGTAAAGCATCGCGCGAGGGAGTCCTATACGTATTTTACCGGCCATACCAAAGGCCTTTCTTTTTCGTTGCCCGTTTGGGCATGAATTGCCTGCCTGATATGAATTGAGCATCTGGACATGAGGCCAGATATATTTCATGCTCGTCGAACAAATATTGTTCGCAGCGGTGGAGAGTATACCCCAGATGAGATCAGATGTGACCAGAGCGGTTGAGATATTACGCAAAGGGGGAGTCGTCGCGCTACCCACGGAAACCGTGTACGGGCTCGGAGCCGACGCCTTGAACCCGGAGGCTGTGGCGAAGATTTTCGCGCTCAAGAACCGCCCCACCGATCATCCCCTCATCGTGCACATCAGCGGGATTGACAAGCTGTCGCAGTGGGCCGACGAGATTTCGCCGGCCGCGCGCATACTCGCTTCGCGATTCTGGCCAGGGCCGCTCACCATGATCTTCAAGCGAGTTCCTGCTGTGCTCGACGCGGTTACCGGGGGGCAGGATACGATTGCCTTGCGAGTTCCGAATCACCCGCTGACGCTGCAGGTTTTAGCCGAGTTCGGCGGAGGAGTCGCAGCGCCGTCGGCAAACCGGTTCGGGAAGATCTCTCCAACCCGCGCCGAGCATGTCGCCGAGGAATTCGGCGATCGGGTCGATTACATTCTTGACGGCGGGCCTTGCGCGGTGGGACTCGAGTCAACGATAGTCGATCTGACCTCCGCAAGACCGCAGATATTACGGCTTGGCGCTGTGACCGCCGAGGACATCGACTCGGCGCTCGGGCACGCGGGCTACACCGAAGGAGGCGGCTGCGTCAGTCGGGAGGGGGAGCCTGCGCCGCCGAAAACCCCGGGCTCACTCGCCGCCCACTACGCCCCCGAGACGCCTTTGCATCTCGTCGATTCCACCGAGCTGGTGACGCAGGTTCTGGAGTTGATCTCCCTCGGGCGCTCAGTTGGGGTCATCGCCAGGACTCCCGCGCCTTCAGATGAAGTTGCAACCGGATGCGCATGGGTGATGATCTCTCCGGAGCCAGCGGAGTACGGCCGGCTGCTCTATGCCACGATGCGCGAGCTCGATCACATGCGATGCGATATGATTCTGGTCGAGGCGCCTCCCGCGCTCAAAGATTGGGAGGCGGTCGCCGACCGGCTCAAACGTGCGGCAAGCGCAACCCACCAAGCAAGCGCGGGCCGTGCGATAAACGCCGCTTGTTTTTATGACAAAGATTCTGGAACATAACGATATCTGCCGAGAAATTTGCATGGCCCTCGGGTATAAAATGAGTGTGATGTGTGTTCATGAACCAGGTAGCTCTGTTTTTGCTACCCCGAAGTAGTGGAGGTCAAAGAAAGTGGAGACGTTTACCCGCAAGCTTGTCACGATAGTCACTGAAGCTCTGATCGAAGACAAATTGACGAAGGAACTCGAGCAGCTCGGAGTTCATGGATTTACGGTTACTGACGCGAGAGGCAAGGGCGAGCGTGGTGTAAGGGACGCGCATCACGAGTTTGCGGCCAACATCCGTATAGAGATTATTTGCGGTGAGAAAATCGCCGAAGCCATAGAGCGGCACCTCGTCGAGCACTATTTTCCGAACTACGCGATCATATGGTTCGTATCCAATGTGGAAATCTTGCGGGCTGACAAGTTCTCATAAGGATGGTGGAGTGAGATCATGACGATTCTGGTGGGCGTGATCATGGGTTCGTCATCCGATTGGAAGACCATGTGTCATGCCACGGAGACCCTTGAGAAGCTCGGGATAGGGTATGAGGCCGAGGTTGTCTCGGCGCATCGCACACCGGACAAGCTGTTCGCCTATGCGCAGACGGCCGCCGAGCGAGGAATCGAGGTCATCATCGCCGGTGCGGGCGGGGCCGCCCATCTACCGGGCATGGTTGCCGCCAAAACCCACCTTCCCGTGCTAGGCGTTCCCGTGCGGTCAAAGGCGTTGAGCGGTCTTGACTCGTTGCTGTCGATCGTTCAGATGCCTGCCGGCATTCCGGTGGGTACCCTTGCGATAGGAAAAGCCGGCGCTACGAATGCCGCCTTGCTGGCGGCGGCGATACTTGGCGGCAAGTACCCTGAAATCGCTGACGCGCTTGTCGAATACCGCAGCGCGCAGACAGCTCGCGTCCTGGAAAACCCGAACCCGGGCGAGCCGCCCAAATGATCGTTGGCGTTCTCGGCGGGGGTCAGCTTGCCCGGATGATGGCGCTGGCGGGTCTGCCTCTGGGGATGAAGTTCGTCTTTTGCGACCCCGCGCCGGATGCCTGCGCGGCGGATGCCGGAGAGCTGATCTGCGCTTCTTACGATGATGCGACCGCGCTGGCTGCCTTTGCGGACAAAGTCGATGTGGCGACCTTCGATTTCGAGAACGTGCCCGAGAGCAGCATCCAGACGCTCGCTGACCGGGTGCGGGTATTTCCGTCGGCTATCGCGCTTGGCATGTCACAGGACCGCCTTCGGGAGAAAAATCTCTTTCGTCAGCTCGGCATACCAACTGCCGATTTTGCGCCTGTCTCCAGCATGGAAGAGCTCAATTCGGCCATCGCCGCAATTGGGCTGCCCGCGGTTTTGAAAACGAGAAGATTCGGATATGACGGAAAAGGCCAGATTGTGATCTCCTCGGAAGAGGAAGTCGCGCCCGCGTGGGAGGCTATCCGCCGAGAGCCGGCGATCGTCGAGCGATTGGTGTCTTTCAGTCGGGAAGTGTCAGTAATTGCAGTTCGCGCGCAGAGCGGGGAAATAGCGATCTATCCGCTGTCAGAGAACACTCACCGCGAAGGTATTTTACGCATGGCCATAAGCAGGCCCGGCGACGCGGCTACTCATGCGGCAAGCGAAATGGCGACGAGCCTGCTCGAGAGCTTGCGCTATGTCGGCGTATTGACGCTCGAGCTCTTCGACACCGAATCCGGGCTTGTCGCCAACGAATTCGCTCCCCGGGTCCACAATTCCGGCCATTGGACGATCGAGGGTGCGCAGACAAGCCAGTTCGAGAATCACTTGAGGGCGATCACCGGTCTTCCTTTGGGCGACACTGCGGCATTGGAGAGCGTGACGATGCTCAACATCGTTGGCGAGATCCCTTCTGCCGAGGAGGTCCTCTCCGTTCCCGGCGCGCATCTTCACCTGTATGGCAAGCGACCGGCGGCCGGCAGGAAAGTCGGGCATGTCACGGTACGCTCGTCTGATCATGCGGTCATCGACGCCGCGCTCGGCAAGCTGAGCTCGCTTCCCGGCGTGGGGTGACGACGGGCTCGGCCCGCACACACGCCAGGATCAGGCGGCCCTGAGCCCCAGCAATAGGCGTATCGCCGCGTGTGCCTGGTGCGCGGCCGCCACGGTGACACGGGAGGACAGCAGGGGGTGTCCTTCTCGGACGTCCGCGACGTGATCGCCCACGATCCAGCAGTTCTCGGCGAGCTCCTCTGTGGCGATGCAGTTCGCCGAGGCGCATCCGGCCAGGCCCGAAGCAGCCACCAGAGGAATCGCCGGCATCTTCCTGGCCCAGGTGTCGATGATCAGCGCCTTGGTCTCGGCGCTGTCTACCGCCTCGACGAGTACGTCGGGCTTGCCGACGAGGGCTTCGAAGTTGTCGGCGGTGAGTATTTCCTGACGCAGCGTCAACGACACCCTTGGGTCGATGCGCATAAGCGTTTCGGACAACGCCATGACCTTGGGCATTCCGATCTGGTCTCGGAAGAAAAGCTGGCGATTGAGATTGGACTCTTCGATGACGTCGAAATCGATGAGAGTCATAGCTAGAACTCCCGAGCGCAAAAGCATCGATGCGATGTTGCTGCCCAGGCCGCCGCAGCCGATGATTGCGACGCTGGAAGCGGCGAGGATCGCGCGCAGTTCAGGTTCCGCGGGGATCGACGCCTCCGCAAGGCCGGCGGACAAGCTCTCCTCGGCTCTCACGGCTAGCCGCCTGCCACCGGAGGAAAGATCGCCAAGCGCTGGCCCTCTTGCAGCTCGGCGCTCTCATCGGCGTGTCGTCCGTTGACGAATGTGATGCGGGGCTGATCGGGCAGCCCCAGCATCTCAATGACATCGGCGATCGTGGTTCCGTCCGCGAGTTCGTACGTACGCGTTCGCCCGCCCGGCACTTCCGATAAGTGCAAAGCCGAGAGCGATGCGAACAGTGCTATGTCGACTTTCACCCGCAAAACCTCCAGCCCTACGCGATACCCATCTGCTTCGCGGTTTCAGGTACGAAGTCGAAGAGGGTGTCGATCTCCGCGTTGGAGACCTGGAACACGATGTTGTGCGGCGGCAGCTTGTCGGTGATAAAGAACTCCGGCAGCCGGTCGTCGTCGACGCCCATGCCGGCGCGCTCGTTGAAGAGCCGCTCAAATGTCAAGGTTTCCCTACCCAGCCTCATCAACTCATCGGTGTCCCACTTCTCACCCGTATGTGCTGCAGCCATCTCATGAATGGCCGCGAACGCTTCTGGGATGTCAAGCACCGGGAACGCAACAAAGATGCAAAGGCCGAGCGAGTCAAGCATCGCGGTCGCGATTTGCAGGTTGCGTGACAGCTCCACCTGTCCTTCCGGCTTCAGGGGATCGATGTCTCCGCCGACTTTCAGGATATTGGTCGCCACAGCGTATCCCGCCGTGTGGTCGGCGCCCATCGTCGAGGTCGCGTATGTCACGCCGATGCCCATGACAGTGCGGGGATCGTACGCCGGCAATGCCTGGTGCTTGACTACCGGAATTCTTTTCGTGCCGAATGCCTTGCCGGTGGCCTCCGCGCCGTCACCGAGCACGCGGGTATCCGAACCGGCGTCAAAGATGCTGCGCAACGCCTTGATCGCACCTTCGGCGTCCCCGAAAGCAAGTCGTCCGGAGTCCATATATACTGCCATCGTCGCGCCGGTTTCGATCGTGTCCAGACCGAAATCGCCGCAAATCCGGTCGAGCTCGGCTATGGCATCCAGGTCGTCGATGCCACAGTCCGCCCCGAACGACCAAACGGTTTCGTACTCCGGGCCTTTGGTCTTGTAGTGGCCGTCTTTGTCGACCCAGTACCGCGAGCACTGTATGACGCAGCCTGTGTGGCATCCGTGCTTGACGTCACCGCCTCGCTCAAGGGTGATTTCGCGCTGACGCTCGCCGGAGGTTGCCTCGGCGCCCTCGAAAGTGCCGGTCGAGAAGTTTCTCGTGGGCAGGCCGCCGGCCTCTGACAGTATGTTGGTTAACACATTGGTGCCGTAAGTCGGCAACGCCTGGCCCGAGACGGGATGCTCTTTTAGCGCCGAGCTGAAGCGGCGCATGGCGGCGGTGAAGGCGTCTTTGTCGGCATGCGTTTTGTAGCCAAGCCCCTTGTCAGAGATAACGATGGCCTTCAACCCCTTGCTGCCCATGACCGCGCCTAGCCCTCCGCGTCCGGCGAACCGGTTCGGCAAGCCCTTCATGTCCGAAAACGCGATTCCGGCGGCTTTCATACCGGCCTCGCCGGCCGGTCCGATCGTAATCGTCGAATAACGATCATCCGCGGGACGCAAAGGCTTGATCGCCTCGGCGACCTCATAGTTTCCTGCGTCCTTCCAGTCGTCGACGCGACTTATTTCCACTGACCCATCGGCCTCAATTGTTAGCATATAGCGCGCCGAGGAATCAGCAGGCTTGCCGGTGATCACGAGGGCGGAGATTCCGATTTTGGCCAATGCGTGAGCGGCCTGTCCTCCCGAGTTGGACTCTTTGATGCCGTGCGTAAGGGGGCTTTTGGCACCAACGGACATGCGACCGCCGTTTGGAACGCTGGTGCCGCCGAAGGTGCCCGGAGCAAAGATCAGCACGTTTTCGGGGCCGAGAGGATCGGCGGTGGGGGACACTTCGTTGAATACAATCGCCGAGGTAAGTGCTCTGCCGCCATAGCGCGCCCATTTTTGCGGAAGCGGCTCTTTTGTCACTGAGAGATCGGACATGTTGATTCGAAGAATCTGACTCATGTTTACCTCCTTATTGACAGATACTTAATTTGTACCCTTTCCGGCGGTATACAACCCCAATGTATATCGATGTGGCCCTGGTGTTCCATGCGGAACGAACGCGACGCGGTCCCCGGGAAAGACGAGTTGCTCAAGCCCGTAGACCGAATGGTTCACAAAAACCCCCTCGATCATTGAGACAGGCAGATCAAGTCGACGGGCGATCTCTAACGCCGAGGTACCCTGTGCGTCGATTTCAAGCTGGAGGGTGGCCGGTATCCCGCGCTCGCGCGCCGACTCGCGCAACAGGCCAAAAAGCCGAAGCGTTGCTGTCGATTTAACATCCATGTTCGCAAGTTTACATCTATTTATTGTTATACTTGTACAATAGAAGTGTAACTCCACGAAAACTTTAGAGTGGCGCAGACATAGGCGCCGGGGGCGATTGGCGGAGGCCGATGAGCGATGGTAGCGTAGACACCCGAAAAGACCAGGGACACAAGAAAACGCTGTTCAGGCTCCTTTTCGTAATCGTGGTGCTACTCGTGCTGTGGCTGCTCTGGGTGTGTTGGGGCGCAATACAGCGGGACGCAGACAGGGTCGCTCAAGTCGAAGAAACCGTACTCGTGCCCGACGTGGTTGGGGTTCGCCGTGCCGAGGCAGTCGAACGCCTTCATCTGCTCGGCTTCCAGGTCGACTACAGGTCGGATACCCAGGCCGAAAGAAGGCCGGGGGATGTCGATAGCCAGAATCCGGCGGCTGGCACCTACGCACCGTATGGCTCGCTGGTCCGTCTTGTGGTTTCAGCGGCTCCGGGTCGCATCACATCGGAGCTCTTTCCTGAGCAATTCGGCGATGAGCGGCGGGTGCCCGACGTGATGGGCTGGACAAGGTCCACGGCGATCAACCAGCTTGAGACCGCCGGCTTCAGGGCTTCGGTAAGCGAGGGGTACAGCGACACCTTTCCGCCGGACAGCGTGATGCGGCAGCGTCCTTCCGGTGGAACGACCCTTACCGTCGGCTCGACGGTGTCGATTACGATGTCTCGCGGCACGCAAAGGGTGGGCAAGGTTGCGGTGCCTCAGACGCTTGGCATGACCGAGGCGGCAGCCATATCGCGGTTGCGCGCATCCGGCCTGGTCGCTCGCCCGACCTATCAGCCAAGCGATGATGACAGGGTCGGTCTGGTCAACGATCAGGCGCCATTTGCTGGCGACATGCTCGACGAGGGAGGACATGTCATCCTTGTCATCGGCGTTCCCCGCTGGTAGTTTGCCTTTCCCGCACCAATCCTAGCGGTTCGAGCGGGTTATCGGGGGCGAAACCATCAAACCTTCGCCGCCGATGGTTTCTACCGGAGCACCATCGATCCGAAACGCGACACTTTCGATCGTCGGGAACGCAAACAGCGTATCTAAGACTTGATCCAGACGCAGCGTCATCGACAGAGTGCCCCCGCCTGACTCAAATTCGCTCGACAGGTCGACGGTGGCAAGAGTACCTTCGATGGTCAGCCCGAGCAGACGTGTCCCCTCCGGAATCTCGGTGAACAGATCCGCCGCGCGCTCTTCTGCGGTTGGTCCGCCGAGCAACTCGGTCAGGGCTGCCGTGGCGATGGCCGTTGTGGCCTCAATGGTGCGGGTGACCGCTACCGCCTCCTCGCCGCGAACAAAGTAGACCGTGATCTTGCTTGTGGCCGCCGGAGTTGGCGCGGCAGCGGGAGTCTCAGCTTGCGATGGGGGAGTTGCCGAATCCGGCTGGGGGGTTAGCTCCGGCGTAACCTGACGCGAGCAACCGGCGCCGAGCGCCAATACCATCAGAGCTGTGACCACGAACAGTGCGGCGAAGGCTTGTCGTCCGAAGTTCATGAGTTACCTCCTTCAGTGAATGAGTCATCCACCCTGTCTGTCAGTATCGCTTACTTCATGGTACGCTGCACCGTTGCACAGTGATATGTTCATCCACTCACACAGTACGGAGCTAGGCGATGCGAGTCAACGACATTCGAAACATTGCGATCATAGCCCATGTCGACCATGGTAAAACCACGCTTGTCGACCGATTGTTGCAGGCAACCAAGGTTTTTCGCGATAACCAGCAGATTGAAGACAGGGTGCTGGACTCCAATGACCAGGAGCGCGAAAGAGGTATCACCATCCTGGCGAAGAACATCTCGATCAGATGGCGTGACGTCAAGATCAACATCATCGACACTCCCGGGCATGCTGATTTTGGCGGCGAGGTTGAGCGTGTCCTGAACATGGCGGACGGTTGCCTTCTCGTTGTCGACGCCATGGAAGGGCCGATGCCCCAGACGCGATTTGTCCTTAGGCACGCCTTGAGGCATGGCCTAAAGCCGATGGTCGTGATCAACAAGATCGACCGCCCCGGCTCTCGCCCGCATGAAGTAATCGGAGAGGTCTTTGATCTCATGGCCGATCTGGGCGCGAATGATTCCCAGTTGGACTTTCCGATCATCTACACCAGTGCCGTTAACGGCTATGCGCGCAGCGAGCCCGATGATGGCAATATGGACATGGAGCCGCTTTTAGACGCGATACTCGAGCACATCCCAGTACCCGATGTGGATCCCAATGGCGCTTTGGCGATACAAGTGTGCTCGATAGATTACTCGGAATATGTGGGGCGTATCGCGATCGGCAGGATATTTTCAGGTACCTTGCGCTCGGCGGACCGCGTTCTCGTGGTGAAAAACAACGGCACTCGTCATCAGGCCACGGTCAAGCAGCTATACACCTTCGAGGCGCTCGGCCGCATCGAGGCGGAAAGCGCCGCTGCGGGCGAGATATGTGCGGTCGTGGGCGTCGAAGACATCGATATCGGCGACATATTCACCTGCAGGGAAAATCCGGTGGCTCTCGATCCTATCGGGATTGAGGAGCCAACGATGTCTGTCATCATCTCGGCGAGTACGAGCCCGATCGTGGGGAAGGAAGGGGAGATCGTCGGCGCGCGCCAGATACAGGAACGGTTGCTCAAGGAGGCTGAATCGAACATTTCGATGCGAATCCGGGAGACCGAGGAGCGCAGCGGCATGTTTGTCGCCGGCAGAGGAGTGTTGCATCTTTCCGTGCTGATGGAAACGATGCGCAGGGAAGGTTACGAGTTTCAGGTGGGGCGCCCAAAGGTGATTTTGAAACAGGAAGGCGATGCCGTTTTAGAGCCATACGAGCACGCGGTTGTGGACACCCCTTCGACGTATGCTGGCAAGGTCATTGAGGTCTTCGGGGCTGCGGGCGGAGAGATGCTCGAGATGATCCAGCGCGATGAGCATGTGCATCTGGAGTTCCGGATATCGACAAGGGGAGTCTTTGGCCTGCGGACGAGGCTGCTCAACACTACTCGCGGTGAGGCGACCTTGTTTCACCGGTTTAGCGAGTACGGCCCTTTTCGTGGGGATATCGGAGGACGCCAGGCCGGTTCGCTGATCGCGATGTCAACGGACAAGGCTGTCGCTTACGCTCTCGATGCGCTGCAGACACGGGGCAAGCTGTTCGTCTCGCCGGGAGACATGTGCTACGAAGGCATGATAGTCGGCGAGCACTCCAAGGAGGGTGACCTGGTGGTCAATGTCGCCAAGACAAAGCAGTTGACCAACATCCGGGCGGCTGGCGCGGACAAGGAGCTGCAGCTAGCTCCACCGGTCACGTTCACCCTTGAGGAGGCCCTGGAGTACATCGAAGACGACGAGCTTATCGAGGTCACTCCCAAGAACATTCGCTTGCGCAAGCGGTTGCTGGCCGAAAAGGATCGCAAAAGAGCCAAGCGCACATTGGAGCACGTGCGCTCCCGCTAGTCCCCCCGGATATCGATCGTCATCTTGCTCAAGATCTTTTTGCCGGCCTTACGGATGTGCCTCAATATCACAGGAGTAGCCTTCAGCGCACCTTCCGCTCGCCTTGAGACGTACTGACGAATTTCAGCGATTTCGTTGGGCGCGAACTCTTTGAGCAGGCGGTTTATCGCAGCAGGGGACATTTTATTTTCGCCGAGGCGACGGATGCGGTCGACCACACCGGTTGAAAGCCTCTCAAGCGGCTTGGCGATCGATTCACCCAGTCGCTCTCGGAAGGTCTCGGGTTCCCGAAAGATCGAAGCCTGGTCGGGATCGTCGAAAGCCGCGAACTCGTATTCGAACGGGATCTCCTTGATTTGCCGGCCTGTTAGGACGTGTATCTCCGAGTACAGGTACTTGAACGAGAGGGTGACAAGACCTTCCTTTTCGAGGCGACGCATTGAGGTGGGCATGGCGGGCGTGTCGCGGAGCACCCGGAATTTGCCTTTTGTAGCCGCTTTTTGCACGTAGTCGTGGTCCTCGGCGAGTATCACGTCTGTGTTGAAGCCGCCGATCATCTCGTGGACGTCTCGGCGGATCAGAATACACGAGCCGGCTGCGTGCGGCGAAAAGTACTGCATAAGTTGCAGGTACAAGTTGACCACCTCGCAGGCGAGAACGTTTACCGAAGCGCGCTCCAGCGGCTCCACCTGAGCGGTGGCCACCGTCAGCGAGCGATCGACAAACTCGGCGACAGCTTGCTCGATCCACTCGGACTGAGGCTCGACGTCGGCGTCGAGGAAGAGCAGCAAGTCCGTGGATGCGGCAGCCGCGCCCGCATTGCGGCCTATTGCCGGCAAGCCGCCGCCGACGACTCTTGCGCCCGCTTCCAACGCAATCTCGCGAGTCGCATCGGCGGATCCAGCATCGGCGACGACGATCGCGTCCGGCTGCCTTGTCTGCCTTGCGATAAGGTCGAGCAGCACGGGCAGCCGGGAAGCCTCGTTGAGTACCGGGATGATGATCGCCAGGGATGGATTGTCGGGTAGAGATTTTAGTGGCATAGGCTCAATAGCGAAATATTGCTGCTGCGGTCGGGGAGTCTTGCGGCCTTAGTGTGTGGATTGAGCCGCCGCGAGTCAACGTCTCGATCGCCGCGAAGTTCATCAGATCCTGGGTTACCGGTGAGGGCTCGTCCTCGATTCTTACTCTTGAGATGGAGGTGTCGAAGTGTCCGTATGTAGTGGAATCCGGCGAGACAAACAGGGTCTTTATCCGGCCCTCACAGGCGGCCGACAAGATGACTTCGATATCGTTGGAGGCTATGCCGGTCCCTAGCAGGCTCTCGAAGTTGGCCAAGTCACGCTCGATTTCGGCTCGGAAATACGGCTCCAGCAGATCGAGTGCTTCGACGTGCAGTTCAGATGCTGGCGTGTCGTCAGGGTTGCCGGTCAGCGCGAGCTCGACAAGCCCGGGGTAAGAGTTCACGGATCTGTAGATCGGCAGCAGGTAGTCCACGCCCGCCAGTAGCAGCGGCGGACTTGAGTCGACCAGAAACTCCTTCAGTCCCTGGTCGATCATGCGAAAATATCTCGAAAGGCTGGCTTTCTCGGCATCACTGGCGCTGCCTTGCCCGTGGAATATCGCTGCGCGCCTGCCTCCTCCGCCAAGCCCGGGGGTTCTGGAGTGGAACTGCACCTGGCGCTCGTAATCGTCGTACTTGAGCGCATCGGCAAGGCTCTTTGGCATGCCTGCGACGTCTACCTCCGTAATCTGGGAGCGCCCACCTTCCAAAAGTCTTACCCGATTCTTACTCAATGCGAGCACAAAGAAGCGCTCTCCCTTATCAAGCGCCGGCAAGAGCGGCCGTATGAGGAAGCGGTCGCCTGTCATGACCGCCTCTGGCACCTCGATATCCAGGCGAAGCACATGGTTGGTGGTCTTGCCGAGCAACACCGCCAGCCCGCGGGCATCGCCCGAACGCCACATTGATGCGTCTTCGACTAGTTTCTTGGCAGCGCAAAGAAAAGTCTCGATCTCGGCGGGACGCATTCCGTGTTGCCGAAGCGAGGACTGGGCTTCCTTTAGCAGGTTCTTGTAGCGGATGAGGTTTTGCCTTGCACTGTCGTTGCCTCGGTGGATTGTCATGTGGATCGAGACAGTGGGCCACTCTCTGTGTTTGGCCAGTTCGGTTAATTTTTCCGGGTCAAGGATGTCAGTCATTAATGCCTCCTCCCGACTAGTGGGTGAGCCGTTTGGCGTCAGGCGCTTGCCAATGGGCATTAATGAGTATTCCCATCGCTGGGCTTTTATTGACGCGCCAGGGTCAAGGGGTCGTCACGCAACCAGCGCAAATATTTGACGAGACCGTCTCTCAGGTCGACCGAGGGCGTAAAGCCGAGTGTGTCGTTGGCGGCCTGGATGCAGGCGAGGCTGTCCCGTACGTCTCTCGGCCGGGGGTCGCTGTGGAGTATCTTCGATTGAGCGGGTGTTACCGACGCTTGCGGCGAGATGCAATATGGCATCTGCGCCTTTTGCCGCATCGTGCACGACTCCTGGCCTGGAAATATCGCCCAAAATAAAGGTCGCGTCACTATGAAGATTTTCACGGTACCCGGAGGAAAGATCATCCAGTATCGTGACGCTATGCTTGTCTGCGAGCAGCAACTCCGCCAGGTTACTTCCGATAAACCCGGTGCCTCCGGTTAGCAGAAAGTTCAAAGTTCGTCTCTTTTCATAGGGGTCAGGCACCATCTCAGCGCTACCAATAAGAGAAGCAAGAGAAGCCAAAGGGCATTATATCGCTGTCCGCCTCTACGCGCACAAGCATCCTGCAGTCAACTAAACGTTTACGTGCGATAATGCGGATGAGGTCGCGGTATCGTCTTGACCGTGATGATTGAGGTGGAGTTGCTGGCAAGATAGAGGAGGAACAACGAGGGATGCCGAGGCAGGATCCTGTTCTCATCGCGAAGCAGCGGGTGCATAAGTCGAGGATCGTGCAAGGCGCACTCGTGATGCTCGTTGACGGCATGGCTGTGGCCGTAGCTGTATTTCTTGCATATTTTGCCCGGTTTGAGGGCATGGTGCCCGTCGTCTTTTCTCGAAATATCATTGAGTTCACCCTGGCGGCGGTGCTCGTCTACCTGGTGGCACTTCGTGTCTTCGGCCTCTATCACGTGGTGTTGAGATACGTAGGCGCCGAGGTGATGTTCCGCCTTGGGGCTGCGGTAGGAGCGGGCACACTGTTGCTGTTATCAGGGAATGCGATCCTCTCGCCGCCGGGTAGCGCGAATCTGGTGCCTTACGGCGTTGTGGTCATTACGGGGGCGTTTGCGCTTCTCGGGCTCGGAGTTCTGCGAAGCGTGGGCCGTCTTTGGGTTGTGATGAACCGGCCACGGGAGCATACAGGCAAACGGGTGTTGGTGGTGGGTGCGGGTGACGCAGGTTCGCTCCTGCTGAACGATATCGACAATCAGCCTGGTCTGGGGCTGCGCGTGGTCGGTTTACTCGATGACGACTTCGGGAAGCACGGTATGACTATCCGCGGCAGGCGCATCCTCGGCGGGATCGATGACCTGGAACGCGTAGTTGCAGAGCAGTCGGTCGATGAGATCTTCGTAGCGATTCCGTCAATGCCTCCGGAACGTAAACGCGAAGTCCTCGATCTCTGTACGCGGGCGGGCAAGAAGACAAGAATCATCCCTAGCCTTGTCCTTTACGATGACGACGAATTCAGCGGTCTTGCTGACCTACGTCAGGTGTCGATCGAGGATCTTCTCGGCAGGGAGCCGGTCGAGATCGATGTCGAGCTGATCTCCTCATCGCTTACCGGCAAAGTGATCGCCGTGACTGGTGCGGCAGGCTCGATCGGCGCGGAGCTCTGCCGGCAGATACTCAAGATGCGACCCAAACGGCTGATGCTCCTTGAGATCGACGAGTCGCGCCTCTACGAGATGTACCTGGAGTGTGAGCAGGCGGCGCCAGGCATAGCGAGCATGCACATCTGCGACGTGCGCGACGATCGCAAAGTCGAGCGTCTTTTCGCGAGAGAGCGTCCCGACATGGTTTTCCATGCTGCTGCATACAAGCACGTGCCGCTCCTGGAGATGGAGCCCGACGAGGCGGTTCGGGCTAACGTTGCCGGGACGATGAACGTGCTGGAGGCCTGCGGTAAGTGCGGTGCGGAGCACTTCGTGCTGATCTCAACGGACAAGGCGGTCGAGCCGGCTAACGTGATGGGCGCGACCAAGGCGGTCGCCGAGCGCGTGATGTTAGAGGCGGCGCGGCGCGGGCTACGGGTGACCGCTGTACGCTTTGGCAATGTGCTGGGGTCGCGCGGGAGCGTAGTGCCGATCTTCGAAGAGCAACTGCGAGGTGGCGGGCCAATCCGGGTGACCCATCCCGACGTCACCCGCTATTTTATGACGATTCCGGAAGCAGCACGCCTGGTACTGCAGGCGCAGGCGATGAGCGACGGAGGCGACATCTTCGTGCTTGATATGGGCGAGCCGGTCAAGATCGTTGAACTCGCACAGCGAATGATCGTGCTGAGTGGCGTGCAGTGCGGGATTGAGTTCACGGGTCTTCGCCCTGGCGAGAAGATGCACGAGATCCTCGTGCGCGGAGGGAGCCAACTGGTGGAGACTAAATGTCCCTCGGTGACACGGCTCAACTGTTTGCCGCTCGTGGGCGACGGGTACATTGACGCGGTATGCGCTCTCGTGCGTGAGGCGCAGATGGGGGAGAGCCCATTGCTGCTACCTATGTTGTGCGAGCTGGCCGCCGCTTCGCTCGGCGAGAAGGCGGACGGCGTTTGCGTGCGCGTGGAGGCGTAGTAGTGTATCAGTGCAGCCCTGCCCATCGCGATCTAGGGCGTCTCGGAAAGTGACCTCGTGGTTGAGCGAATGGCACGCGTTGTGCTGTAGCATAAGAAAGAATTTGGCTAGCATGACTAAGGAGAGTTGCGATGCCAACAAGTTCCTCCACCCCGAATTCGTCTCCCCGGCGAAAGCCTCCCATGGCCATAATCACCGCAGGTCTTGCGATTGCCGCGGTTCTAGGAGCGATAATCGTCACTCAGGCGGGAGCGGGCGCTCGCTTTGAAGACGGTCAGGCGTCGATAAACGTGGCGACCGTATGCGAATGCCAGCATGCGGTGTACTACTATGCGCATGGCGTCGATACCCAACAAGCGACAGAGGTACTTTTTGAGGCGCTAAGAAGGGTAGAAGGTGTCGGCAGAGCCACCGCATATAAGGATCCGCCAAGCATACGGATTGGCTTTTGCCAGTCGGTGATATCGGAACCCGAGCTTCGTGACGCTCTCACGCAGGCGCAGGCCGGTATTCTGGCTCCGGTCGGCGGTACATCGCCTGCGACACCCGCTCCGGCGCCAGCACCAGCGACTCCGGGTTTTTCGGCGCCAGCACCAACCGTTCCCTGATGTCTCCCTCGGCTAATGGCACGCGCAGTGCTACATTAATACATGAAAGAATTTGGCTAGCATGACTAAGGAGAGTTGCCTATGCCAGCAAGTGCTACCCCAAGTCCGCCTCCTCAGAAAAAGCCTCTCGCAGCCGTCATCATCGTAGGTATTGCGATTGCTGTGGCTGTAGTGGCGATAATTGTTACTCAAGGTGGGGCGCCGCCTACGGCACCTCCCCCTCCGGCACCGGTGACCCCAGGTTTTGCGCCGCCACCGACGCCTTCAGTGGCACCGACGCCAACCGCGCCCTAGTGGCACGCGCCGTGCTACGCTGTGCTATACTGCATGATTGATAATTGGCTAGTAATTAAGGAGAGTTGTTTATGGCAACAAGTTCTTCCACCCCGAATCCGGCTCCCCGGCGAAAGCCTCCCATAGCCATAATTACCGCAGGTATTGCGGTTGCTGTGGTTCTAGTAGCGATAGTTGTCACTCAAGGTGGCGCGGGCGTTCGATTTGAAAATGGTCAGGCAACGCTGAACGTGGCTACCGTGGATGAATGCCAGCAAGTGGTCTATTACTATGCGCCGGGCGTCGATACTCAGCAAGCGACAGAGGCGCTTTTTGAGGCGGCTCGAATGCTGGAAGGCGTGGGTACAGTAACTGCGTTTGAGAACCCGCCAAGCATACAAGTTAATTTCTGCCAGTCGGCAGTGGCGGAGACCGAGATCCGTGCTGCCCTTGCGCAGACCGGTGTTCTGGCTCCGGTCGGTGGCGCGCTGCCTACGACACCTGCTGCTCCGGCACCAGTTAGTCCGGGTGCTGCGGCGCCGGCAACGCCTTCAGTGGCGCCAACCACACCCTGATGTCGCCGCCCCGTTCCCGTTTTATTGGTGGGCCGATGCATCTCCCCGCAGAAGCCCAGCAGTGGAACGGGGCGGGTTCATAGCAGCATGAGGATGCTTTCGAAGTCCAAATATCAAACTGGACTGCAGTGCCCCCGTGCACTATGGCGTTCCATACACGCCCCGGAAACCGCTGATCCTGTCACGGAGACTCAGCAATGGATTTTTGATCAGGGCTCGGAGATCGGGCGCCTGGCTCAGGCTCTCTTCCCCGGGGGCACAGAGGTCACAGAAGATCACAGACAGAGGGCTCAGGCACTGAAGAGCACCTGTCATTTGATGGAATCCGGAGAGAAAATCCTCTACGAGCCGGCATTTCAATTCGATGACGTGCTCGTCAGGGTCGACATTCTCGTTCGCGTCGATGGGGCGAACGCCTCCGATGAAGCTGGATCCGGTCTTTGGGACTTCTACGAAGTAAAATCGGCGACTTCACTCAAGTCGCAGTTTGTAACCGATGCGGCCATTCAGACCTATGTGCTGGAGGGCGCGGGACTTCAGGTCAGGCGTGCCTCGGTTATACACATCGATAGCTCCTATGTCTTTGATGGAAACTCGCACGATCCGGCGAAGCTGTTTGCGGTCAGTGATGTCACCGAAGCCGCCAGGGCTCATATGCTCGAAGTACCGGCGATCCTCGGCGATCTCAAGCGGATGTTGGCAGGTGATGAACCGGCGGTGCGAATCGGTTCCCAGTGCGCATCGCCGTATAGATGCGCGTTTTTCGGTCATTGCCACGCTTTTTTGCCCGCTGAAAATCCAATCACAAACTTGCCGAGATTGTCGGAAAAAGCCCTTCATCTCCTGATTGACAACGGTATCTACTCGATCAAGGGCATCCCCGCGGGGTTTCCGGGCCTTACGCAAAAGCAAAACGCCGTCGTCGAAGTGGTTCGCGAAGGTAGACCGCAGGTCAACGCCTCGGCGATAACGGCTGAACTGAGGTCGCTTATATGGCCGGTTTATCACCTTGATTTCGAGACTGTGATGCCCGCCTTGCCGCTGTGGCCGGGAACACGCCCCTATGAAGCCGTACCCGTCCAGTATTCCGTACATGTCCATCGCGATGACGGGAGCATCGAGCATCGTGAATTTCTCGCCGAGGCGGGAGAGGATCCCAGGCTCACTCTTGCGGAGCGCCTGCTCATCGATCTCGGCGAATCCGGCTCGATCGTCCACTACAGCCCTTATGAGCGTCGGATACTGGCTGGGCTTTCAGAGTGGTTCCCACACTTACGTACGCAATTCGCAGGTGTGGAGAAGCGCTTGCTTGACCTTGAGAAAATCGTGCGCGCCAACTTGAGGCACCCGATGGACTGCGGGCGAACCAGTATCAAATATGTGCTTCCGGCATGGTGCCCGGATCTTTCTTACGACGGCCTTGAGGTTCGGGACGGGCAGACCGCGAGTGTTCGGTACCTGCGAATGGCGCTTGGCGGCATGACGGAGGAGGAGGCTCAAGCGCTTCGGCGTGACTTGCTGGAGTATTGCAAGTTGGACACCTATGCTACCGTTCGCCTGCTCGAGGAGCTGCTGAGGCTATCCAAAGGAAGGGCCTAGGCGATCAGCGCCGACTAGTGTTTGGGATCCTGGTAGGGCTCGCAAGCGTTGGATTTGCTCAGAAGCCACCACGAAAGGCCGACCGCGACTAGTAGCGAAGCTAAACCGAGCGAGCTCATCAGGTAGTCGCCCTGGGGTTCGAAAACGATGAGCTTCCTGGCTACCGCCACAAGTGCCGCTTCGAGCACGATCGGAACCACGTTGCGATGAGTAAGGTATGCGAGGGCCACGCGAAAGAGCTCGATGACGATGAAGACCTCCAGCACAGAAGAGATCAGTGCGGTGAACTCTTCTCGGCCGAAAGCGAGATCGTCGGTGATCGCATACAGTAGACTGTAGCCTAGTGAGATCGTTAGTAGGATAGCGATTACTATGAGCGCCACAGAGACGACGAGCTCAAGGGCGAACACAAAGCGCTTAAGTTGCTTTTCGATCACTTTTCAGCCTCCAGAATTTGACTTTTAAATAAGGTATCACGAAGACTCAATGACAGTGGCGGGTTTTTCTGGGAGCAGCAGCGTGAAAGTTGAGCCCGCACCGGGTTTGCTCTCCACGCTCACGCTGCCTCCAAGATGGACTGCCAGTCGGCGGGATATCGCGAGACCCAGGCCGGTACCCTCCACTTCGGGGTGGTATTGGCGATGCGCCTTGGAGAACTCCTCGAAGATAAGCTCTTGATCCTCGGGGGGAATACCGCATCCGGTGTCTGTCACGGAGATCGCTATCATTGATTCAGCACGACGCCATGCGCGAACAGTGACCGATCCCTCATCGGTGAATTTGACCGCATTACTGCAAAGGTTGAGTAAAACTTGCCTGACACGTACGTGATCTGAGGAGAGTATCAGGTCAGGATCTGAGATTTCGTAAGTCAGAGCGAGCGACTTGCTGTCAGCCAGCGGCTTGATCGATGCCGCCAGCTCCCGCAACAGTTTATCGACCGAAAACACCGAGGGTCGGAGCTCCACTCGGCCAGCCTCGATGCGCGACAAGTCGAGGATATCATTGATGAGCTCAAGCAGGTGCTTGCCGGAGTGATTGATCATCTCGAGTTGCTTGCGCTGTTCATCGGTTATTGGCCCTGTGGCTCCCTGAAGCATGAGGGAGGAAAAGCCGATCACCGAATTTAGCGGCGTGCGCAGCTCATGGCTCATGGAGCGCAAGAAGAGGGTTTTGGCCTCATTGGCCGAAGTAAGTTGCTCGTTCATCTCCATTAGGTCTTCCGATACTGCCTGCAACTCCTCCAGGGCCTCGCTCAACTCCTCGGTGCGCTCGTCCACCAGTTGCTCGAGGTTCTCGTTTAGACGGGCGAGCTCGAGCTTTGCGAGCTTCTCGGCGGTTATATCTTCGTAGGTGCCCAGCACGCCGATGATAGCGCCGTTTTCATCCCGCAAAGGGACCTTGCTGGTGCGCAACCAACGGCTGCGGCCTTCCGCCGACGTCTGGGGCTCCTCGTAGCCCAGCATGATCGCTCCGGTGTCTATTACCTTCTGGTCGTCGGCGCGGTAAAGATCCGCCTGTTCGACCCAGCTCATCTCGTAGTCGCTCTTTCCCAGGAGCTCTGCAGGAGAGGTGTGCCCTGAATCCGTCGCGAATGGCTGGTTGCACCCCAGATAGCGCGAATCACGATCCTTCCAAAATACCCTGACCGGGACAGTGTCGAGAACGTTTTGCAACAGTTGTCGAGACACCGTAGCTTCTATCTGCGCTTCCTTGAGGGCGGTGATGTCCGTGTCGATCCCGAGCATACACAAGGGGGCTCCGCTTCCATCGCGATCGGTGATTGTTCCGACGCACATGGTCCACATCCACGTGCCATCAGCCTTCATCGCTCGAAAGGCCGTTTTGTATTCCGGAGACATTCCGTTGATGTAACCTAGGAGTTCGGTAAGCACCCGCTCCCTGTCCTTGGGATGTAACCGGTCTTTCCAGGTCGAGTATGATTCGACGAAAGTATCAGGATCATATCCGAGCATGGTTGCGATTGAGCGGCTTGTGGCTATTTCACCTGTCCGGATATTGTATTCCCAAAATCCATAACTTGATATCTCGCTCACCAGTGAGAGCCGTTGCTTACTGGCGATAAGCGCCCCCTCTGTCATCAGGCGCTCTCGCTCCGTCTCGAATACAGCTTCCAGTTGAGTGAATCGCATTTTTTGCCAGAGAAGTCCGGCGACGCCGACAGTAGAGATCGTCAGTCCCAGCGCGATCATCCCGATTAGCCACTCCCCGACACGCCAGCCGGCGAATATCTCGGCCTCAGCGATCTTGGTGACAATTTTCCAGTCGGTTTCTGGAATAGCCGCCATGTGCGCGAGAACAGGCACGTCCCGGTAATCATTTCCACGGACGATGCCGGTTTCCCCCATCGCCGCCATCACGGCGGGGGTGCCAGCGCGGGTCAGTGGGATTTTCAAAGACAGGTCTTTGTTGTCGATATGACGTGGATCATTCAGAAAACGAGAGTAGTTCCCTTCCCGTTTTACGAGTACCGACTCGGCTGTTCGGCTGCCAAGGGGATCCATAGCGAGTAGGAGGAAAAGAGTATCCTCAGCGCTCATGCAAAGGATTACGGCGCCAACGAATCGCCGATCCTCGGCAATGGAATCAAAGAGGGGAGCCACGAGATGTATCTGTGCGCCCCGACCCTCTTTCTTGACATAGGGGTCGGTTAGTTGTGCCCGCCCGGTCTTTGTCGCCAGATCTATCGCGCGACGCACTGGTTCGTCCACGTGCGATAGGGTCTCTCCAGCAGTCATTTTGATCTCGCCGTTGGTGTCTACGAGGGCCGCGCCTGTGTAGTAACCGGAGTGATATGAGGCTGAGAGCCACTGAGCGACTAACGACTGGTCAAGAGCTCGGGGGTCTGCAAGCCACCCCGCCATTCGCGTCGCGCCGACAGAGTTCGTTATGGCGTCTGCATCACGGAAGCGCTCTGCCTTCCAGGCTGTTACCTGATTGACCTTGAGCTCGGAGACGGTTTCCAGAGAATGGATGGCGCTTTGGTTGAAGATATCACGTTGCGCAAAGTATACGGCGGCGCTGGCGGTTATGATTAAGAGCACAGCAAGGCCTGTTGCGGCGATGAGCCAAACAGGTGGCGAGGGCGTCACTTTCTGCGCGTCATGCATGGCGGATTGTTTCTAGTCGGAGGGCGCGCCTGTCACATTTACTTTATCATTGGCTGACGCATAAATCATAAAAGGAGGCTCATTTTGCAGGTTGTATTAGCGGTGCTGGCCGATTACGCCGCCACCACCGAAGACGGAAAACTTCTGATCGCCGGAGTCTTCGAGACTATAAACACCCCTGCTTTGCCCGCGGTGCATCCGATGATGGCGCTTGCTCTTCGTATAGCGGCCGCTCCCGGCGAAGCCGGCAACCATCACTTGACGCTGAAGCTGGTGGATCCGGCGGGCGAGGAGGTGATTCCGGCGCTGGACGGGGAGATCTCATTGGGCGAGATGCACCCCATAGAAGGAGGCCGGGCGCAGATCATCCTCAATATGCCCGGCGTCAAGTTCACCAAGGCGGGAAAGCACCGCATCGATGTGATTCTTGACGGGCAACTGAAGCATTCGCTGGATCTGTTCGTCCGGCTGATTCCAGCCGCCGAGGACAGCGGTTCTTCTCGGCATTTTCACTAAAGAACGCGCTTTTAGAGCAGACGCCCCGCGAGTCGCGCCACTGAGTTGCGAAAGCGTACGAAATGGCCGAGCCGGTTGAGGTCTTCCGTCGTAATCTCATGGCAGTGGATCATGTCGTTTTCGAAGGCTTCGTGGGTGAGTCGGGCCTGCGAGGGGTCGTACATGAAGACGGTAAGCTCGTTGTGTAGTGAGAAACTGCGCGTGTCGATGTTTGCGGTGCCGATCGAGCAGACCTTGGAGTCTATCGCGATCGATTTGGCGTGAAAGAACCCCGCGCGGTACTGGTAGATTCGCACCCCGGCTTCGAGCAACCGCGGCATCATCGAGTGCGCGGCCCAAAACGGCAGCCGTTTATCGGGGATGCCGGTCATCATCACCCGGACGTCGACTCCGGAAAGCGCCGAAATGATCAGGGCGTCCGAAATCGACGTATCGGGCACGAAGTAAGGGGATTGTATACGCACGGTCTCCTCGGCTTTGGCGATTGCGAGCAGGTACGCGTGCCGTATGGCCTCCCAGTGTGTGTCGATGCTTGAGTGGGCAAGATGCAGCATCGGTCCGAGGCAACTACACCCCGGAGCGGGGAAATATCGCAGATCGAACAGGGATTCCTGCTTTGCCTCGAACCAACGGCCCGCGAACAGGCGCTGAAGCTCGGCGACGAACGGCCCGGTGATGCGCAGGTGGGTGTCGCGCCAGGACTCGAAGCGTGGGCCCCCATCGATGTACTCGGCACCCATGTTCATGCCTCCGGTGTAGCCGATCTCTCCGTCGATGACCGCGATCTTGTAGTGATTGCGGTAGTTGATCTTTGAGAGCGACAGCACGTCGGCGACTACCTGAGCGCCGGCTTGTTTGAGCTTGTGAATCTCGGCCTTGCTGTAGTGAATGCTGCCGATGAAGTCGTATACGATGCGGACCTCGACGCCATCGGCCAAGCGCTCTAAGAGAAGTTCTGTGATCTCGGCGGTCAGTGAATCGCGTTGCCAGATGAAGTATTGGAGATGGACGAAGCGCTTTGCGTTCGCGATGTCTGCCTTTAGCGCCGAAAACTTGTCGCTGCCATTGGTGAATGTGTCAACGGATTCGGCGGGGAGTGGGATTGTGTCGTTTTGGGCTTGCACCAATCCTATCAGGCGGTCGATATAGTCGTGGCGAACTGCGGCCACCAGGCTCTTTGCGTCCTCGGCGTAGAGTTCGTAGGTGGGTCCCAGAGCGCTGTCCGCCAGGGCCTTGGTTTTTTTGACGATCCGACTATGACGGCGTATTCGACGCCAGTTGCGTCCCCAGAAAAAGTAGAAGAACAGCCCGATGCCGGGAAGCAGTATTAATATGATCAGCCAGGCGAGGGTAGTGCCGGTATCGCGCTCCTCATCGGCTATCAACAACACAACAACCAGCACTGCGACAAGATATATGGCTTCTGCTAGCGGTAGAGTTGGCATGCCTCAAGTGTACCCTTCAAACTCTGTGAGCAAAGAAAATTAAGTTTGACCCGAAACTAAATGGCACCTTTCAGCGTTTAGGTGAGTGTAGGAATTTTGGTAATGCCGATATATATAGATGCCGAGATGTCGTTTCAGACGACCAAGAGAGCGAAGGTGGAGTCAGCGATGAGTAACCCGATGTTGAAGCTAACGGCCCTGATGGTGGCAGTCGCGCTGGCGTTTCCTGCAGCCGTCCTTGCGAGTTCGCGTGATTACGACAAGCCGGGTAGGGGCAACGGCAAGCCCAACGCAAATGAATATTATCAGGAGCAGGATCGCATAGAGTATGAGAGAGAGCGGGCCGAAGACGAGCTTGACCGCGCCGAAGAGGAAGCGGACAGAGCCAGGGATGCGAAGGAAGAAGCATTCGAGCGCAAGATGAACAGCTCCGAAGAGGAAGCGGACAGAGCCAGGGATGCGAAGGAAGAAGCATTCGAGCGCAAGATGAACAGCTCCAGCGGCAGGCCGGAGCGGGCAGGCAAGGACAAGGACAAGGACAAGGACAAGGACAAGGACAAGGACCGAGATGACGCCGAAAGCCGCGACGATGTGGTAATCGGTTACCCTGAAGACTCCATCGACGAGACTCCTTCGGTTGATGTGACTGAAACCGTCGAGCCGGAAAGAAAGACCGGTATCGAGAACGCGCTCTCGCGCATCCAGGCTAATATCGCCCGGGCCGAAGGCAAGGTCGCCGCAGGGCAGAAGGAACAAGTGCCCCCCGGTTTGCTCCGCGTGATGGAGAAGTTCCTCGCCTGGTTCGGATTGACAGCAGTTGATCCAGTTCCTATAGACCCCGTAACGCCAGAGGATCCGAACGGCTCGGATGAGACGACCCCTTCCGTGGAGCCAACGCCTTCCGTGGATGCTACAGTTGTGCCGGAACCTTCGGTGGAGCCCACTCCTGCCGCGACCTCGGATCAGACTGCCGAGCCGTGTCCGGTGTGTTTGCCAGCTAGCTGATTCGTGAGTTCGTAGTCGAATGTGCGCGTGAGACAGGGCCCCGAGATGGGGCCCTGTTCGTGTGCTATCGTTATGCTGCTTGCATGGACGCTATGTTCAGGAGGTCTATTTTGGCTTGGATCACGGCAGATTCACGATTGCGATTCGCGGTGCTTCTCGGCGCGGTTGCTTCGATTACCGGGGCTGTTTTGCTGACAGGGTTGATACCGCCGGTGGTGGGCTTGGGGGAAACCGTTCGGCTTCCGATATTCCATGGTGCATCGACCTGGGTGAACCTGGGAGCGTTCACGCTGCTTGGAGTGGTCGCGTTGGCGGCTCTTGCTACGGGCAGGCGCGAGCTGGATGGCTGGACGACCGGAATCAGGTCCGTTTCGGCGGCGATGTGGCTGGTAAATACAGCGCTTGGCGCTTTTGCGGCCATGGAAACCTGGGACTTTACCGGCTCCGAGGAAGGCTTCCTGACCATCGCGCAACAAGACCCGAGATTGATCGTTCAGGCTCAGTTGCTACTCCTGGCAGGGGCACTGTTGGTTGCTGTGGGCCTTGTTGACGGTCGCAGAGTGAAGGCGGCGATGGATATCGCGTTTGTTGCGGTGATGTGGTGGCTGCTCGGCTCTGCTCTCACCTCTCCAGGGGCACGCGTATTGCATCCCGACAACCCGGTGATGAACTCTGGCCCTGAAATACAACTTCCTTTCTTTGCGATACTTGCAGCTCTTTCCCTCGGCGTGCTTCTGCTTGCCTGGTTTGCTAGGGAGCTGGCGGTGCGGAGTTCCGCCAAAAAGCCATAAGCTACCGATTATCGCAAATAACTATACGCGCATCGGCTGATATCCGATATTAAGGGCATGGAAATTTGTGTAGGGCTTCAGAACGCTAAAGGACACTGCCGATGAGCGCACTTCAGGCCACCCTTGCCCGTGCGGCTGTCCACCTGGATAGCCCGAATGGCGATCTGGTCAAGGTGTTGGTCAACTCCCGATCCAACGCCGAAGCCACTTTGGCCGCAACCATTCTGCGTGGTCGTATTCCCGATTTGGAACTGGTAATGCTATTCAATCTCCGGGAACTGATATCCGAGCTTCCATCTGAGCCCTTTTGGGTACCTCATGAGCTTGAGGTTCTGGGTCGGGTTCTCGGCTATATGTCTACCGGAGCAAAGTGGAGCAAGAGCTTTGAGCCCCAGGGAAATCCGGCGGTTCTTGAGTTCGTCGGTGATGGAAACCGTATAGATTCTGTGTGGATGCACTCCGCTCGGTTGAAAACGGCCCTGGTGGGCCCCAACACTGATTTCATCGGAGAACAAGCCATAGAGGCACTCGTTTCCAGCAGTGATCTGGGCGAAGGGCTGGTCGACGCTTTGAGGGCTTTGGGCCATGACCTGGCGCCCAGGTTTTACTTCAACGTGGAAGATTACATGGTCGAAAACGCAGTTGCGACCCTCGATGACATTCGCGCGATATTCTGAGTGAGGCGACTCTGGCTACTTGGTTCAGGGTCGTGTATCTTGATGATGTCACAATCGAATAAGCATCATTGGGTGCCTGCCAACTATCCAGCCCGCGCTTGGATACTCAGGTAGGAGAATAGGGAAGCCGGTGAGATTCCGGCACGGACCCGCCACTGTGAATCGGTACGCGCATGTGATGCGTAAGCCGTGAAGTCAGGAGACCTGCCCGGTGATTGCGATGCGGCCTTCGAGGTTATGAGGCTTGATCGCGGTGCTGTGTCTGTAACGGACACCAGCCGCCAGACCAGGACTTTTCTCGAAGACCCGCCTTTTCAGGCGGGTCTTTGTGCTTGAAGTCGCATGAAAGAAAGGAGTGTTTCATGTTGTACGGCACCAAACGCGGTACGGCACGCCTTCTGGCGGCCATTGCTCTGTCGATCGTTTTACTGGTCGCGCTGACCGGCTGCGGAGCCAGAGGCGCAGATTCGGCGACACAGCAGCCAGACGCTCCGGCTGAGGCCGGCGTCACGTTTCCGATAACCCTGGAAGACGATGCGGGAAGAGAGGTCGTGATCGAGAGCGAGCCTCGCCGGATAGTGTCCCTGGCTCCCTCCAACACCGAAATCGTGTATGCGCTGGGGCTTATCGACCGGCTCATTGGCGTGACCACATTTTGCGATTATCCTGCTCAGGTTGGCGAGATTGACAAGATCGGTGACTTCATACAGCCGAATATAGAGGCCATCACCGCCGCCAATCCTGACTTGATTCTTATGACAACCGGCGTTCAGGAGGATGTTGTCGAGCAGCTTGAAGGCACAGGTGCAGCGGTGCTTGCAATTGATCCTAAATCGCTCGAGGATCTTCTTACCGCGATTCGCATCGTTGGGCAAGCTACAGCCACACCGGATACTGCGGAAGAGGTTATCGCTGGCATGCAGGCCGAGCTTGATGAGATTTCCGCTGCGGTGGCCGACAGGGAGCGAGTCAGGGTCTTTATTGAAGTCGCGCAAAATCCGCTCTTTACGGCTGGCACCGGGACTCTGATAAACGACCTGATCAATGCCGCCGGCGGAGAGAATGTAGTGACACAGGAAGGTTACGTAGGTTACTCGATCGAGCAACTCGTGACTGATGATCCGGTCGCATACCTGGCGACGAAAGGCTCGATGAGCGATCCTGCGGATCTCGAGCAGCGCCAGGGTTTCGCCGGTCTTTCGGCGGTAAAGAATGATCGCGTTTACGTACTCGAGGACAATCTCGTATCGCGCCCAGGGCCCAGGGTCGTTCAGGGAGTAAGGCAGATCGCCGAAAGCCTTCACCCGACGGCGTTTTAGTAGTGTTCGAGTCTGAAGCTGATTGCGCGTAACAGTGACCGCCAGAAATACATCTGAGACAGAGAGCCGACCCGCCTCGAGGCGAGCGCGCGCTCCTGTTGTGCTGGCTACTCTGGCGGTCACGTTGCTCGGCGCGCTACTGGCCGGAGTCGGACTGGGGGCGGTCAGCATCCCCGCCGGTGATGTGATCGCCGCGATTGCGCGGGCGCTTTCAGGAGCCGAGGGACCGATTTCAGATAATGTGATCATCGACATCAGGCTACCTCGCACGCTGCTGGCTATGCTGGTCGGGGCGAGTCTCGCTACGGCGGGCGTCATGTACCAGGCGCTTTTCCGCAATCCGCTGGCGGATCCGTATATTCTCGGCGTCTCAAGCGGGGCCGGACTGGGCGCCATGATTGTGATCACGCTCACCGCGGGGGAAACCGGCCTTCGGTACCTGGGCGTTCCCACCGGGGCTTTCACGGGCGCTATCCTCACTATCATGCTGGTCGTGCGGCTGGCGTCCTTGCGAGGCCGCCTGGAGGTCACCTCACTGCTGCTGGCCGGGGTCGCTATTTCGTTTACTCTGGCCGCTCTGACCTCGTTTATCATGGTGTTTTCCCGTGAATCCATGGCGACACTCGTATTTTGGATGATGGGGGGACTGGCTGGCGCGTCGTGGGAGTATGTGGGCATGCTGGCACTTATGCTTGGCTTCGGCCTGCTTCTGCCGATGACACACTCTCGTGCCCTCAATGTCATGCTGCTCGGTGATGAGCGGGCGGCGCATCTCGGCGTGGATGTTGAGCGTTTCAAGCGTCTCGTCCTTGCCTCGGCGTCGTTTCTCACGGCGGGTGCGGTAGCGGTCTCGGGGCTGATCGGATTCGTCGGCCTGATGACGCCCCACGCGGTGCGGCTCGTGCTCGGCCCCGATCATCGCCTGTTGGTTCCGGCCTCTGTGCTGGCGGGAGCGATTGTCATGGTGGTCGCGGACCTGCTGGCGCGCATCGTGCTGGCACCGGTGGAGATTCCGGTCGGTATTGTCACGGCGCTTGCGGGCGGGCCGTTCTTTCTCTGGCTGCTGGTCAAAGGAAGGCGACTTTAGATGGAAGCGCAGCAACAAACCGCGCATCAAGCCGCAATCACTTTTGCCGACGTTTCCCTCGGCTATGGCCGACGCGTCGTGCTCAATGGCGTCACCCTTGAAGTCGACGGCGGCGAACTGGTCGGAGTGATCGGCCCCAACGGCGCCGGCAAGTCCACGCTGCTTCGAGCGATCTTCGGCGAATCCGATGTCCTCACCGGAGATGTGCGAATTCTCGGCAAACCGATCCCGGAGATGTCCTATCGCGACCGGGCACGAATCGTCGGCGTTCTGCCGCAACTACCCGTCACGAACCTCTCTTTTACCGCCGAGGAGTTCGTCGCGATGGGCCGTCATCCGAACCTCGGCTTGGTGCAGCGACTTTCCGAGCACGATGAGGCCATCGTATCCAGCGTGATGGACAGGACGGATACCAGGCGCCTGGCGAAGGAGCGAGTCGACACGCTTTCCGGAGGAGACATCCAGCGCTTGACGCTCGCTCAGGCGTTGGCGCAGGAGCCATCGGTTTTGCTGCTCGACGAGCCGGTCAGCCAGCTCGACCTCAATCACGCGCTTCAGGTTCTCGATCTGGTTCGCGGGCTTGCGGACGGCGGTATGGCGGTGCTGGCCATCTTCCACGATCTCGATCTGGCTGCGCGCTATTGCGACAGGTTGGCCGTGGTCCATGATGGTGGCCTTCACACCACAGGCGCGCCTTCCGAAGTGCTGACGGCCGCCTTGGTGAGGGAAGTCTTCGGCGTTCGCGCGGTAATTGTGCCCGATGCCCTGATGGGGTCGGTCACTGTGGTGCCCGTGACAAGAGAGATGAACGGCCTGAAGTCGCGAGGTCATCGCATATTTGTGGTCGGCGGTTCAGGCGCCGCCGCACCACTCATGCGGCAACTGGTGTTGGCGGGGTACGAGGTGGTCGCGGCGCCCCTGAATCAGGGCGACTTCGATCAGGCGGTCGCAGAAGCGCTAGGCATCGAGCATGTGCTGCTCGAGCCTTTCGGCGAGGTTACTTCGGATGTGGAGGCAAAAGCGCGTGATATGGCGGCGCAAAGCGATGTAGTCCTTATCGCCGAAGTTCCTTTTGGGATAGGGAATCTCGGCAATCTTCGCGCGGCGATCGAGGCAAAGGCGCCGATTGTCTTCGTGAACGGATTCGACTCCTCCCGGGACTACTGCGACGGTGCCGCAATCGCATTGGCGAGCGCGGCGATGCGATCAGGGGCAAAAAGTGCCGCCTTTACCGACGTCCTTGCCGCCGTGGAGCAGATTGTCGATTAGCGCGGCGCAGAGGGTCTGGAACTCGCATGTACTGCACGCTGACGCTTGCCATCGATCGAGTATCGCCGGCAGCCGAGTCCTGATTTGCGCAAAATCAAGTAGCCCTCCAGGCTCTACGCCAAGAAGCTCGTTCGCAAGTGAGTCCAGGCTCCTGATGTGCTCTTCTCCGCCAGACTCCGAAACACAGGCGCCGTCTCGAAGGGAGGGGCAAGCGGCGCATACGTCGTCGGGGCCTTCCACAAGGCGCAAGGGGGTATGGCGCAGACGCTCCAGAACGCTTTGCAGGTTGGCGATGAATCCGGCCGAGTAACCTTCGCCGGCGAAAAAATGCAGGCAGATTAGGTGGTGGCCGCGAAGCGCAGGGACGCTCATGCACACTCCCCGAGGGGCACGACGCAACCTGCATCCTGCGCGATGATCTTTGTTTGGCACGCTAGGCCGAGCTGTCGCAACTGCGTCTCAAGGCCGTCGCGAACAATTCCCGCATGGTTGTTTTGGCGCGACAGATGAAGTGCCACAACTGCTTCGAGCCGATCGCTGGCGAGGCGCTCAATCACTTGAAACGCCGCGATGTTGGAGAGGTGGCCTTGATCCGAGGCAATGCGCCTTTTCAGGAACCATGGATACGGGCCGGTTTGCAGCATCTTCTCGTCGTGGTTGCATTCGATGGCCAGTATCGTGCACCCACTTAGGACCTCTATCGCCGAGGAGGGCATGACACCGGTATCGGTTACAAGCCCCAAAGACTCTCCGCTACAGCTTTCTATGCGGTAGCCCACAGGCTCGGCCGCATCGTGCGAAAGCGCGAAAGCTTGGATCGTGAGAGACCCTACAGCGAAGCTCTCACTCGTGTCGACTCGCCGAAAATCGACGTCCCACTCGTGCATGCCTGCCGTTTCGCCGGTCCCAGCGGTTGCGTAAACCGGGATCCCTAGCCGCTTGGCCAGGATCTGAACTCCGCCGATGTGGTCGGTGTGCTCGTGGGTGACAAGAACTGCGCGGACATCTTCTGGGCGCATACCAGCCAAGCCAAGGCGACGCAGGGTCTCACGAGCGGAGAACCCTGCGTCGACCAGTATTACCTGTCCTTCGCTTTCAACAGCTGTCGCGTTGCCCGAAGATCCTGAGCCTAGGAAGGCTGTTCTCATTGGCACCTATGGAAGCGCTTCGTTCGCCAGTGAGATCGCCTCACGCGCGTATTGTTCGGCCGTATCCATCGAGCTCATCACTTCCTCGTAGTTGTGGAATCCCATCGAATTTTCGCTGATTATGAGATTCTCCCACAATACATGAGCCTTGCGGTGAGCTTCCAGTGCTTGCTCAGCCTTGGCCGCATCCGCCCTGTCGCCGGCCTTTCGGACTTCACC
The DNA here is from genome assembly GCA_018334075.1 of Actinomycetota bacterium. NCBI lineage: Bacteria > Bacillati > Actinomycetota > Actinomycetota bacterium. Next base: position 52,538 of record JAGXSC010000053.1, on the reverse strand, counting down.
AAGCCTGGCTGCGGAATCCGCTACCAGATTCTGTACTATCTTCTGCCTGTCGTAGACTTCGCGTTGCATCTCTATTCCACGTGCGGTTCTATCAAGATGGCACCTTTGGCACGGCCGGTCGGCAAAGCCGGTATCCAATCCGGTTTGGGTAGCAAACTGGTTGAAGACCCTCTCGTTTTGGTATTTGTACGGACTCGTGAACCAATGGCTCCTGACGACATCGCCTTCCTTGGTGCGAACTTGCGGCATGTGACAGTTCATGCACGCGACGCCCGCGGTGTAGTGGGTGCTGTTCCAGTACAGCTCCACCTCCGGATGCTGGCTTTTTATGAGCGGCTCGCCGATGATAGCGTGTCGCCAATCCTGCTGGTAGTCGAACTGCTCACTATAGTACTGATGAAGATCGGCGGCCTTCGACCAACTGAAGACGTCGCGAACGACTCCGTCCACCGCGCTTCGCCCGCCCGCATACTCGACATGGCACTGCGCGCACTGGAGTACGCGGCGATCGGTCAGAGACGCCTCGGCGACGTCAGTCACAATCTCGGAGGCGTAGGGGTTGACGCCTCCCTCGCCATCGACCGACCCATCCTCTACGGCCTCTACCAGCGCGGCGCGTAGCAGCTGCGGCTCCGTCGTGTGGGGATCGTGACACTGAGCGCAACTTACACCGTAGGGCATGGTGTCCGAAGTTGCTGCCATCGCTGCCGCCCAAATCCAGTTGAAGGTTGCCGTTGCGTCGTCACTCGGCCCTGGAGGAGAGGAGTAGACAGTACCGTCCGGCAGGGTGGCTTTCGACTCAACCTCGTAGGTTTCGAAGTCCGTGGAGAAGCGCACCGTTGTCCCTTCCGGCACGACCAGCGATCTTGCTGGGGCGACCGGCGTCTCTGTGTGATACAGGGTGACGGTGGTATCCTCGGAGACCTTCAGTTCGCGGTCCCTGATCCAGGCCCATGAGATTTCGGTCGACTTGCACTGCAGGCACACCTCGGACTTGCCCCTCAGAGTCTTGTAGTGGTCTTCGAGAGCGTACTTGTGCGCGCCCTCCTCGTCATAATCTAGGGTGAAACCATGTCCGGCTACGATTTCGTTGTAGCGCGGGAATGTCTTTACTTTTGCTTCCCGGGGCTCACGCTGTGATCCGCCGAATGGGCCCACCTTGAGGTTGTCGTCGTACAGGTAGGTCGCGGCTATCGCCTGATGACATTCAGCGCACGAAGAGACCCTGAAATCTATGTTCGCGTTGACGTTTTCCGGATCGTTCGCGTGCTCCTCGCCGGTGCCTTCATGACAGCCCTGGCAGCCCAAGGTGTAGTGAGCGCCTTGGGCGATCCGCTCGACTTTCACGTCATGGCACTCCGCACCCCCGCAGGCCTGCCTGCCCGCCGCCGCTTCCGAGCTCTCGTACACCGGGTCCACGCAGCCGCTTAGTATCATCATCATCCCAAACAAAGTAAGCAGGACTGCGCATTTGATGACGCGCGCGGTCTTCATGCCTACCTCCTCTCCGCCCTGAATACCAAGGCTCCCACAAGTGTTGTGTCCGCTTTCTCAATATAGGATACCATTTTAGGTATGGGTATCCTGTTGAATAGTGCATGGATGTTTTGATGGTGGCATTCTCGATGACCTTGTTTACCCTCAAGCCAAAAAGGAGGAGCTTTCATGAAAGTGGCTCTATACGCTTTGACGACATGCCCGTACTGTCGAATGACCAAGAAGATGCTTGAAGAAAGCGGTATAGATTACCAGCTTACCGAGGTCGATTTGCTCGAGGGCGAAGCAAAGGAGCAGGCGATCGATGAGGTGAAAAGGATATCCGGAGGCACATCATTCCCGGTTGTCATAATCGACGATGAAGTGATCGTCGGTTTTGACAAGAAGCGAATCAAGGAGTTGCTGGGAGCATGACAGAGTCGCCGAGACCAAAGCGGCGCATGTTCGGGCCGGACACAACGGTGCAAGATCTCAAGGACTACATGGCCCCCTTCGCAGAGCGCCTCGGATACAAATTCAATACCGAGACCGACTTTGTCGATGAGGTGTTGCAAAGCGAGCTTGAGATCCTGGAACGCGATGGCGACATCTATTGCCCATGCCGCATCCAGACGGGTAATCCGAAGGAAGACCTGAAGATCGTTTGCCCGTGCATCCCGTTTTTCAGGGATGAGTTTGCCGCTATCCGCAAGTGCTGGTGTGGTCTGTTCATTCTCTCTGATGTCGAGGATGGCGCCGAGCTCCTTGGTGTGGTCGAGCGTGCCGAAGGCCCCGTCGATGTACCTGTTTTTCGCGTTGCCGATCTCCCGGACGGGCAGATACGTCACGTGAAGGTGGGTAAGCGCAGCATTGCGGTTGCAAGGGTCGGCGAGGAGTATTTCGCGCTCTCAAATGTCTGCCGTCATGCGTTTGCCCCTCTCGCCGAGGGATTTATGGACGGCTATTACGTCATGTGCCCCTGGCACGGCAGGCGCTACGACGTCCGGACGGGTGTGACTGACCATCCTGGAGCCGACGTCCAGACCTTCGAGACTTTGGTTCGCGACGGCATCGTATATGTTCGTATGTAGTTGTCGGCTTCGGGGCGCATAACGCTGAAGCTAGGGAGTCGTTTCTTCTCCCGCTGCTTTCGTGTCGTTTTTGAACAGCTCGGCGATGCCGCCTATCGAACCCATGATGCCGCTTACCTCCATTGGGAGGAACACCTTGTTTGCTGGCCCCGCGGCGATCGCCTTGAGTGATTCTAAGTAGCGCACCGCGATGAGGTCGTTGGTGGGGTCTCCCTCGTGGATCGCCTTGAAGACGCTGAGGATTGCCTGAGCCTCTCCTTCGGCCAGCGCGATCTTCTGGAATCTCTCTGCTTCTGAGACTTCCCTAATCGACTGAGCCTCTCCTTCGGCCTCAAGGATCTTTGATTGCTTGAAGCCCTCCGCGCGCGTGATCGCGGCCTGTTTGTCACCGTCCGCCTCAAGGATGAGCGCCCTTCGGGTGCGCTCAGCTTTCATTTGGCGGTGCATCGCTTCGGTCACATCGGCAGGTGGCTCAATGCGTTGCAGCTCCACGCGTACCACGCGAACACCCCATTTATCCGTGGCGTCGTCAAGGATTTGGCGAAGAGCCGCATTAATCTTCTCTCGGCTGGTAAGTGATTCATCGAGTTGCATCTCGCCGATCACGTTTCGCAGGTTGGTTTGGGCCAGCTTTGTGGCGGCGATGTAGAAGTTCGCGACGTTATACATGAGCTTGATGGGATCGGTGGCCTCGTAATATACGACCGCATCAACCGTTACGACGACGTTGTCTTTGGTTATGACTTCCTGCGGTGGCACCTCGACTACGTTTTCACGCATGTCGACCTTGGTTAGCTTGTCGACAAAGGGCAGGATGAAGTGGAGGCCAGCATCGAACGTGCTCTGGTAGCGGCCGAACCTCTCCTTGATGCCCTTTTCATAAGGCCGCACGATCTTTATGGCGGCGGACATGTACACCACGAACACAATGGCTATCGGTATGAATACCAAGCCTAACGCGAACTCTATATTCATGATGCCTCCGTTTCTGATGACTGGTGATTAACTTCTGAATCTACTTGCTCTACTACCTTGACCACTAGGTGCGTGCCACCGACGCGCTCAACATGCACGCGGGCTCCAACAGAAATCACTTTGGCGTCGGAGGCTTCAGCTCGCCAGGTCTCCCGGTCCACCAGCACCTTGCCCGAGGAGCTGTGGGGCAAGATTTCCTCGGTGACGACACCGGTCATTCCAACCAGCCGATCCACTCCGGTTTTGATCGGCTGCTCGGCGGTTATTCGGTTAGCGAAATTTTTGAGAAAGATGAAACACGCCGCAGAAACACCGATAAAAGCTAGCCACTGCCACACCAAGGCGACTCCCAGAAATGCCAATAATGCGGCTACGGCGGCGCCGATGCCAAAAGGAAGCATGAAAAATCCAGCGGTGAATATTTCGCCGATTAGCAGCATGGCCGCAAGTAAAAGCCATATCCAGAACCACAGAGTCAACAACGGCTCCTCACTTCCATCGGGGGGCATTTCAAAGCTGCTGTGATTCTACCCCATCCGGGCTGACGATCTGCCGCAAGCAGATAAAAAGATGCCGGGAAAGGCTGTAATAGCGCAAAAGGAACTCGATGGCCGAAGGAGCTCGATGGCCAGAGATGGTATGAAAATTGCGAAAAGTGGAATATTTCGTTGTCGAAATAGCGGCGTATCTGGTATTCTCCGAAAGTCTGGTGCCGGATGTGCGGAAGCGGTATGACGATACCGCTGATGTGACAAACGGAATCAGGAAAATTGCAAATGGAGCTAGGGAGGAAAGGATGAAAGTGGGCAAAAGCAGGAAATTGCTTTCTCTGGTCACCGCTTCACTGCTCGTAGCTGCGCTGGCTACCGCAGGGTGTGGTACCGCGGCGCAACCCGGCGGAGGCGCTGGGGAAGAGGTTGTAACGGTTAAGCTTGGTATTGGCGCTCCCTTGACTCAGGGCGCCGTAGCGCTTGGTCAGGGCATCCAGCGTGGAGCTCAATTGGCGATCGATGATTTCAATGCGTCGCCAGAGGCTCAAGAGCTTGGTATTCAGGTAGAGGCATTTGTGGTTGACGATCAAGGTGACCCGAAGGTCGGAATGAACGTCGCCAATCAGCTTGTCAGCGATCCTGATGTCATCGGAGTGGTCGGGCACCTAAACTCAGGTGTTTCTATTCCCACCTCGGACGTTTATGGAAGAGCTGGTATCGTACAGATATCTCCGGCTTCGACAAACCCCGCACTGACTCTTGATCAAAAGTACGGAAATGTGTTCCGCGTCTGCACCACCGACCCCGTACAGGGAGCCTATGCCGCAGAGGCCGCGCTGACCCGTATAGGCTGGAACACCGCGTTTGTTGTTGACGACTCGACTCCTTATGGCGAAGGACTTGCCGACGAGTTTGTGAAGAACTTCGAGGCAGGCGGCGGCGAGATCCTCGGCAGGCAAAAGACCGGTGACCGCGACACTGACTTCAACGCGCTCGTCACCCGAATCCGTGCGGCGAACCCTGATTTCATCTACTACGGTGGAATCTACACCGCCGGTGCCCTGTTTGCGCGGCAAGCCGCCGAGGCTGGCTTCGAGGGTGGCTTCTTCTCCGGTGACGGAATTTATAGCCCCGACTACATCGCGCTGGCTGGTGACTCCTCTGAAGGCAACTTTGCGACTTCAGTAGGTCTTCCTTTGGCCCAGCAGCCCCAGGGCACGGAGTTCAAGGAGAAGTTTGCCGCTGAGTTTCCCAACGAGGATATTCAGGCATACGACACCTATGCGTACGACGCAGCCTTCGTGATCCTTGAGGCCCTGAAGGTAGTTGCCGCTGACCTTGGTGTTGACCAGCTGACCTCGGCAGAGGGCAAGGCTGCCATCATCGAGGCTGTTGCTGCTACCAACCTTGAGGGCATCACCGGTGCTATCGCGTTTGATGAGAACGGCGACACCACCAATAAAGCCATCACGCTTTACACCGTGAGGAATGGCGAGTGGGTCGCATACGAGTAACCCGCACTAACGCAACCTTGTGAAACCAAGGGACCCGGGCAGTGGACAGGTTCCGCTAGCCCGGGTCTTTGCGGGAACCCACGCCCAATCCATGATGAAGTTACTTTGTGCTGTAGATTCAGACAGGCGGACAACCAGTGGCGATTGATATATTCGGCCAGCAGCTAGTAAATGGAATCACCCTCGGAGGAATGTACGCGCTTATCGCGCTAGGGTACACTCTCGTCTACGGAATTATGTTGATGATAAACTTCGCGCATGCCGAGATGTTCATGGGCGGAGCGTTTGTAGGCCTCTTCACGTTCAACTTTCTCGCTCAGTTTGATGCGCTTACCGGTTCCGGTATGGGCATTATCGTACTCTTTCTTCTGACTTTTCTGATCGCGGGTGTATCGATAGGTATACTCGGCGTGCTCATTGAGCGGATTGCTTATCGTCCGCTTCGTCACGCACCGCGACTCGCAGCTTTGATCTCTGCCATCGGTGTTTCGATATTTCTTCAGCAGGCGGTGCTTTTGTGGATCACCGCACGTTCACTGCCCTTCCCGAACGACAAGATTCCGTCAGGGGGGCTGGAGTTTGGCGGTGTAACAATCACGTACCTGCAGCTGATCATAGTCGGCACGTCGATACTGCTTCTCTTCTTCCTTGACACGTTTGTATCGAAAACAAAGATGGGAAAGGCGATGCGTGCGACCTCCCAGGATCGTGATGCCGCTGGACTCATGGGGATAGATATCAATCGCGTTATCGCAGCAGCGTTTTTCATAGGACCTGCGCTAGGCGCCGCCGCGGGAATCTTCTCGGGCCTGTACTACGGCTCCATCAAGTTCGATATGGGGTTCATCCCCGGCATTAAGTCCTTCACCGCCGCTGTGGTCGGCGGGATCGGTAACTTGAGGGGAGCGATGCTCGGAGGGTTTCTCATCGGAATCCTGGAAGCGATGGCGTCCGGCTACGTCAGCTCCGCTTACAGGGACGTCATAGTTTTCGGCGCACTGATCCTCGTACTTACTTTCCGACCGGGCGGACTGCTCGGCCAGTCTTCAGTGGAGAAGGTGTAGGCCATGGCAGAGCAAACAGCCGATATTCGTCCACGAGTCAACGGCGGTAAGGTCGACAAAAAGAAGCTTATTTGGTTGGTGATCCTAGCGGTTGCGGCTATCGCCCTGCCGTTGTACTTCCAGTCCGTGCAGAACTACTTCTTCGTCCGGATATTCGCGCTCATGGGCATATACGTTGTATTGGCCCTGGGCCTGAATATTACCGTCGGTTACGCTGGACTGCTCGATCTCGGTTATATCGCGTTTTATGCGGTAGGAGCTTACGTCGGTATGCTCATGGGCTTTTTGCTGCCCGACGCGATCGCACAGATGGGCTACTGGGTCTTACTTCCATTAGCAGCTTTTGGAGCTGCCTTTGCCGGTGTGCTGATCGGGTTTCCGGTACTGAGGCTGCGCGGTGACTACCTTGCGATTGTTACCTTGGGCTTTGGCGAGTCCGTCAGAATCACCTTGAACAACAACATCTTTGGACTTACCCGTGGCCCGAAAGGCTTGCCTGGTCCCGGTGATTCGGTTGCCGCTCCGGCCGGTCAGGCCGAGATGGTCCAGGCGCTGAGCATCGGCGATTTTCGCTTCTCAAGCGACCTATGGTGGTACTACGTTATTGCGCTTCTGTGTGTGCTGGCCATCTTTGTGATCAGGCGACTGGATGATTCGAGGTTGGGTCGTGCGTGGGTTGCAATGCGCGAAGACGAGATCGCCGCTGCTTCTGTAGGCGTGAACATTCAGACCACCAAGCTTTGGGCGTTTGCGCTTGGCGCGCTTTGGGGCGGAGTCGGAGGTATCACGTTCGCGTATTGGGTCGGCTTCATCTCTCCCGAGTCATTCAACTTTATGGAGTCGATACTGGTAGTTTGTATGGTCGTGCTGGGCGGAATGGGGTCGATTCGTGGCGCGGCGTTCGGAGCGGTCATAATCGTTGGGTTGCCGGAGATCATTCGGTGGGCGGCCCAGTCGCCGTTTTTCTCGGCGTTTCTCACCATTGAGCAGGCCAACCTTGCCAGTCAGTATAGGTTCCTCCTTTTTGCGATGGCTTTGATAATCATGATGATGTTCAGGCCCGAAGGGATATTTCCCTCGAAGCGCCGCGCGATGGAGCTTCACGCCGATGACACTAGAGCTTTGGTAGAGAAGAACGAAAAGCTCTGGGACGGAGATAAAGTGGCTGGGCCCGATAAGGATGGGCGGGCATGACGATGGATGCTAGAGGAAGGCGCTGAGTCTTTATGACGCTTCTCAGTGTGGACAAGCTAACCATGGAGTTCGGCGGCTTGAAAGCCGTCAACGAAGTGAGTTTTCAGATCGAGCCAGGCGAGATACTCGCTTTGATCGGCCCGAACGGCGCCGGCAAAACGACTGTCTTCAATATGTTGACGGGTATATACCGCCCTACTTCGGGCGCACTGACTTTTGATGGCAGGTCGCTCGTCGGGGCGAAGCCGCATGGAATATGCAAGCGCGGGATAGCGCGCACCTTTCAGAACATCCGCCTCTTTGCCAACATGACGGCCCTTGAAAATGTCATGGTCGGTCGGCATGTACGGACAAACTCCGGGCCCCTGCGGGCGGTGCTGAGGACTCCAGGCTTCAAGCGCGAGGAGCAAAACACCATCGATGAGGCCCTGAAATGGCTGAGCTTTATCGGACTGCTGGACAAAGTAAATGAGTTGGCGAAGAACCTGCCCTACGGCGACCAGCGTCGTCTCGAGATCGCGCGGGCGCTAGCCACCGACCCCAAGCTCCTTCTCCTCGATGAGCCTGCGGCGGGCATGAATCCGCAGGAGTCCATCGAGCTCATGAGCCTTGTGCGCAGGATCCGCTCGAGTGGCGTGACGGTTCTGCTGATAGAGCATGATATGAAGGTCGTCATGGGCGTAGCCGACCGGATTGTGGTTCTTGACTTCGGCGAGAAGATCGCCGAGGGGCTTCCTGCGGAGATTCAGCGCAATCCCAAGGTTATCGAGGCGTACCTGGGCTCAGGCGCCGAGGCACTTCTGGCGGAAGGGTAAGATCAGTGCTAAAGGTCGATGCTATTCATACATATTACGGTCAGATTGAGGCTCTCAAGGGCATAACCATTCATGTGGAAGAAGGCGAGATAGTTACGCTTATCGGCGCCAACGGCGCTGGAAAGTCGACCACACTGAAGACGATTTCGGGACAGTTGGTTCCTCGGCAGGGGGACATTGTTTTTGAGGGTAAGTCGATAGTTGGCGTTCCCGCGCACCTTGTTGCCGCGATGAATGTCGTGCAGGTGCCTGAGGGCCGGAGAATCTTTGCGGGCATGACCGTGCTGGAGAATCTCGAAATGGGCGCTTACCTGCGCAAGGACAATGAGATACAAGATGATATGGACCACGTTTTCGATCTGTTTCCTCGGCTGAAAGAGCGCCGGACGCAAAAGGGCGGCACACTTTCCGGAGGCGAGCAGCAGATGCTGGCGATGGGAAGGGGCCTGATGGCTCGTCCTCGCCTGCTAATGCTCGATGAGCCTTCGATGGGCTTGGCGCCTGTGATCGTGGACCTGATCTTTGAGACGATCAAAAAGCTCAACGAAGAAGGCAAAACCATACTACTAGTCGAGCAAAATGCGGCCAAGGCGCTCACTGTCGCGCATCGCGGTTACGTCCTTGAAACGGGCAAGGTTGTTTTGGAAGGACCCGGCGATGAACTGCTACATAACGAACAGGTCAGGAAGACCTATCTAGGAGAGCATTAGCGGCGTCAGGAGAGCATCAGGGCCGCCGCCGCGCGCTTCGATGCCAGGTTTGATCGCTGCGCGATCTGCGTGGGCGCGAGCAAGGATTTGCCCTGCATGACTCGCCAAATGCCTGCGCTCATAACGGCTTCGATGGCATCCAGCCCCGCTTTCGCCAGCAGCGAATCGTAAGGGTCGTCGCCATCTACACGGAAAATCGCCAGATCAGCCTGCATTCCGGGGGAGAGCACGCCGAATCGGTCGGAAAGCCCTAGCACCTTCGCGCCACCGTAAGTGATCATCCCGACGATATCTTGTGCGCTGATGTTCGGGGCGATCGACGCCAGCGCCCTTGCCTCCTCAAAAAGGTCAAGATCATAATTGCTGCCCAGGGAGTCTGTGCCAAGCGCCAGCGTGACACCGGCTTTGTGCAGCTTACGTGCGGGAGCTATGCCGGTGTGCAGGTAGGCGTTGGAGCGCGGGCACAAGACGACACCACGAGCTTTCGCGGCAAGCGCTGCTGTGTCGGCCGAGGTGACGTTCACGCAGTGGATCGCGGCAGCGCCGTCGAGCGCGCCGAGCCGATCGAGGTAGCCGACAGTCGTTGTTCCAGGTGGCCTGAAATTGGGCACGAACTGGTCGGCGACAGGCGCCAGGGCCCCTTTTCCGCTCGCAAGCAGCTCGGTTTCTGCCGGCGACTCGGCGACGTGGATGGCGTACTCGCTTTTCTCGGCGATTGCCAGGGTGTGGGCGGCTTTGATGAGATCGGGTCCGGAGGTGTAGGGCGAGTGAGGCGAGATGCCGGCCTCGAAGCGACCCTCGAAATTGCGAGCGATCTCAAGCGGGAACTCCATCTCGGCGAGTCTGGATTCGAGCATATCGGCGGTGATGCCAAAGACTTCCCAGAAGAAGGTGCCGCCAAGCCCCATATCAGCGCAGATCGCCAGAGACTCCGGTCCGTAGGCGATGTCACCAACAACAGTGGTTCCGGCGCAAAGCGAGTGGATTGCGCCGAGCGAGATGGAGGCGACAATGTCGTCCTCGGTCAGCGCGCCGAACGCTTTTGGGACCTTGCTTAGCCACTCGGGGAAGGGTTGCGGAGGGATAAGCCCTTTCAGGCATGTCATTGCGAGGTGCGTGTGTGCGTTCACCAGTCCGGGCAGGACAGTGGCGTCCTCGAACTCGTAGCGTTTGGCTTCGGGGTGGCGCGCCAGCAGCTCTTCGGCGAGGCCGACTTCTGCGATGCGCACGCCGTCGATTAGGACCGCGCCGTTGCGGATGGGCTCCGAGGCGATTGGAAGCACCCACTTGCCTGTGACGAGAGTGCTCACGCCGGGTCCTTGAGGCCTGGCCGCTCGTGTTCCGGCCGCTCGTCCGGGATGCTCAGAAGCGAGGGCTTTCGTAGTTCGCCGCAACCGCATGGCGATGCGAGGTCGGTCTCGGCGACGGTGTCCACCACAATCGCGGCGATGGTCGCCGATTCCTCGAAGAAAACGGCCTTGAGCTCGTCGTGCTCCCAGGCGCGGACCACGCCCTCGCCGTAGTTCACCACGATGTAGATGCCCGCGAAACAGGCGCCGATATCGCGAGCGAGGAAGACTTCCGGAGAGAGCGATTGCCCCACGACATCTCCGCCCATATCGCGCATGTACTTTGTCTCGGCGACGGACTCGAACCGGGGACCGTCGGTCACCAGGTAGATCCCTCGCGGGAAAACTCGGTCGAACGCGGAATAGGCCCCCTTGTAAAGGCGGGCGGCAAGGGCAGGGCAGATCGGATCGCGCATTATGAGAAGATGATCGCCTCGGATATAGATGTCCTGCTTCATGGTCAGGTCTATGAAGTCGTTTGGAATGACGATATCGCGGGGATCCAGCAGGTGATTGAGGGAGCCCACACCGCCATCGGCGAGCACCTTTTTCACGCCCGCCTCGTGAAAGACCCAGAAAGTCTGAAGCGATGCGGCAGCGCGCGTCACCCCGCGTCGCCATCCGTGCATTTTGACCGCGAGGGCGCGTCGGGATCCGAAAAGCCCGTCTACCTCGAAGTAAGTGAAGGTGGGAGAGTTCCCGAACGGCGTCTCGAAGGTCAGATCGTCGTCGATAACGGTTACCCTTTCGTCCGCCAGGGCTGCGGGAAAGTCGAAGCTAAGCGAGCCTGATCCACCGCAGATGCCGAATTCGGCCAGGGGTACCTCGGCAATTCGTTCCATCAGCGCAAGACCTCTCTATAAAGGGTGTCACGTTGCACAGGCGTAAATCCCGCGTTCTCGATCAGGCGCACCAGCTCTTCGCGGGCGAGCATGAATCGCGTGCCTGCCGAGGCGACAACATTTTCCTCGATCATAGTCGAGCCCATGTCGTTCGCTCCAAAAAATAGCGCGACCTGGCCGATCTTGGCCCCTTGTGTCACCCATGATGCCTGGACGTTGGTTACATTATCAAGAAAAAGCCGTGATACCGCGAGTGCGCGCAGGTAGTCCCAGCCGCTGGCGGCAGAGATGTGACCTCCGCAGGCCTTTGCCTCGCTCGCCAGTTCGGTGTTTCCGGGTTGGAAGCTCCACGGGATGAACGCCCGAAAGCCGATGCGTCCCGCGGCAACGGCCTCGTCTTGCACCTCACGGATGCGCGCCATGTGCTCGATGCGTTCCTCGGTCGTCTCCAAGCCTCCGAACATCATGGTTGCGGTCGTGGAAAGACCGAGATCGTGTGCTTCCCGCATGACATTCAGCCATTCGGTGGCGGTGGCCTTGCCCGGAGACACCAGAGAGCGGACTCGGTCGACAAGGATCTCCGCTCCTCCTCCAGGCAGCGAGTCGAGGCCGGAATCCCGCAGTCGACGCAGGACCTCGTGAGTCGCAATACCCGATACCGCCGCGATATGCGCGATCTCGGGCGGACCAAAGCCGTGCACATGGATTGCGTAGCGTGCCTTGAGATCGGCAAGCATCTGCTCGTACCACTCGATCCCAAGATCCGGGTGAAGCCCTCCCTGAAGCAGGATGGCCGTTCCGCCCAGGGCGATCGTTTCCTCGACCTTGGCGTACAGCTTCTCGGCGGGAAGTATGTATGCGGACGCGTCGTCGACACCGCAGTAGAAAGCGCAAAACCTGCATTTGCTGACGCAAACGTTGGTGTAGTTGACGTTGCGATCCACAATGAAGGTGACTTCGCGCTTGGGGTGCAGCCGGTCGCGCATCGCGGTCGCCGCTGCTCCCAGAAGGAGGATGTCGGCGTGTTCCAGCAGGTCGAGCGCTTGCTGCGAGGTAAGGCGATGCTGCCCTCGCGCGGCGGCTAGTGCGATGGCCGGCAATCCGGAGTCAGCGGAAGTCCTCATTCGCCGAGAACCTCGATGACGGGGACCCTCTCCAGCTGGCCGATGGCGACAGCCTCGGACAGGTAGCGCACAAGTCCTTCCCGGTAATTCGGCTCGAAGCGGAAGTGAAGCGCGTCGAAGTAGCTTCGCAGCCTCCCGGCGTCGAGCTGCTCGCGCATCGCCGCGTGCCCGGATATCTCATCGAGGTGGCGCCTGCACCAGGCGAGGGAGTCATTCAGCGCCGAGGCGACCGCCGCGGCGGCCTCGGCGTTTTGCTCGGCGAAGGAGCGGCGGACCGCCCAGACCGCATACACCATCGGCAGGCCGGTCCAGGCCGTCCACTCCTCGCCGAGGTCGTAAACGCGCACGCCATCGGGGGGGCTCCAGTAAGCCTTCAGCGCTTCGTCGCCGATGAGCAGCGCGGCGTCGCACTCGCAAAGCATCGCAGCCGGGTCCGGCGGCATCTCGGCGTACGTGCAGGTGACACCGAAGCGTCGCTCGAGCAGCACGCGCGTCAGCACCTGCGAGGTGCGTGAAGTGTCAGCGAGAGCGACCGTGCGGCCGGAGAGCTCCTCGGCGGGCGCCTTGGAGAGCAGCAGGATCGACTGGACTTCGCCGCATGAGGAGATCGCGATATCTGGGAGCAGCACGAACTCGCCGGCATGGCGAGCGTACTCGATGGCCGGTATCGGCGCGATGTCCAGGGCACCGGCGAGAAGCTCCCGGGCGAGCTCCGCGGGGTTCGCTTCGACAAGATCGATGTCGAGCAGGGCCTCGCGTTTCTCCATGCCGTAATAAAGCGGCATGCAGTTGATGAACCGGATGTGGCCGAGCCGGGGACGCCTCATACCGTGATTCCTCTACGTCCGCGCGGGATTGTCATGCACCGCTACGACATTGTACAGCGTGTCCCGCTCGACAGGGGTGTGTCCGGTTTCCCGGATCATCGAGATGAGCTGGCTTTTTGTGAGCTTTTCCGGAGTTGTGGCGCCCGCCATGTGGGTGATCTTCTCCTCCACGACGGTGCCATCGATGTCGTCCACGCCAAACGCGGTCGACAACTGCGCCACCTTCAGGCCGACCATGATCCAGAAGGCCTTGATATGCGGGATGTTGTCGAGCATGAGCCGCGCGATGGCCAGCGTTTTCAGGTCATCGAATCCTGTCGTGCCGGGCAACTCTTCGAGCTGGGTGTTCGCGGGATGGAACGCCAGGGGGATGAACGCGAGGAATCCGCCGCTCTTGTCTTGCTGCTCCCGCAAGCGTATGAGGTGATCCACGCGCTCTTCGTGCGTCTCGATGTGGCCGTAGAGCATGGTGCAGTTTGTCGCGATACCTGCCGAGTGGGCTTCACCATGTATGCGCAGCCACACCTCGCCCGGGGTTTTCTTCTCCCATGCGCTCGCCCGGGTGCGTTCGCTGAATATCTCGGCGCCGCCTCCTGGAAGCGCGTCAAGCCCGGCGGCCTTGAGCTCTTTTAGCACTTCAAGCGTGCTTTTTCCGCTGATGATCGCCATATGCTCGATCTCGACCGCGGTGAAAGCCTGGACGATTACATGCCGAGGAACCGCGGCCCGCACCCTGCGCACCATGTCGACGTAAAAATCGTAGCTCCACTCGGGGTGCAGTCCGCTTACGATATGCACCTCGTACGCGCCTTCCGACGCGCCCTCCTCGGCGGCCTTGACGACAGCATCCAGCGTCATCTCGTACGCGCCGGGCTCGCCGGCGTCTCGTGCGAATGCGCAGAACTTGCACCGGTTCCGGCAGATGTTCGTCGGGTTTATGTGGCGGTTGACCATGAAATAGACTTTGTCGCCGTTTATCTTGCGCCGTACGTGATCGGCCATCTGTCCTATGCCGAGCAGGTCATTCGATGCGTAAAGCGCGACTCCGTCTTCAAGGGAGAGCCGTTCGCCGGCGATTACCTTGGACGCGATGGGCGTGAGTGACGGGTCGCTTATGTGAAAGGATGCCATGTAATCTCCTTGCGGTTCATATTCTCGGCATAAACGCGATGCCAATGGGTACCGTGTATAAAGACAGATATACTCTAGCTATCCTGGTCGCAAATGTTAATCGTTCGATCTAAGTGGCGCCGAAAGCGCGGCGCGGGAATGCACTGCTTGAGTGTTTGATAATTGGAGCTTATACTCGCATTCATGTAAATTGAATGTCTTCGGCGTCCGGAGGCGAAAAGCCATCTGGTGGCGGAAAGGGGTAGGAATGCGCAAGAAAGTTTCGCTTTTGCTCGTTTTTTTGCTGGTAGTACTTTCAATCGGTGTTGCTGGATGTGCTCGAGAGGAGCAGGGCGCCGCTGACGGCGAGGCCCCGGTGCAGCCGGTTGAAGGGCCGCCAGTCAGGGTAGGCACGTTCCTCGATTCCGAGGGCGCTTTGCTCGGCAGCATGATAATCCAGATGCTCGAGGCCAACGGCATCCAGACGCTCGACAACACACGGCTTGGAACTCCCGATGTCGTGCGCAAGGCGCTGCTCGAGGGTGAAATCGACCTTCAGGTGGATTACACCGGCTCGGGGCAGTTTTACCACGACGGCGAGGAGGGCAAGGACCTTTGGAGCGACGCCGACGCGGGGCTTGCGCGCATCAGAGAGCTCGACCGGGAGGTCCACAACCTGCGGTGGCTTACTCCCGCCAACGCGAACAATACCGAGCTGATAGCCACCACACGTGAATTCGCCGAGGCAAACGGCCTTGTCACGATGGAGGACTTCGCCGAGTTCATCAACGGCGGCGGGCAGGCCAAGCTCATCGGGGCCAGGGAGTGGATGGACAGCTCGACAGGTCTGGCCGGATTCGAGGAGGCGTACGGCTTTGAGATGCGGCCGGACCAGCTCATCGGCCTTTCGCACGGAGTAACCGCCGAGATGCTGAAGGCGCTGGAGGAGGGCACGGACGGGGTGAACTTCTCTTTGACCTACGGTACCGACGGGCAACTCGAGGATTTCGGCCTTGTGGTCCTGACGGATACCAAGGGTGTGCCGCCTGTCTACCTGCCGACACCTGTGGCCAGCAACGAGATCATGGAGGCGTATCCGCAGATCGAGAGCATCCTGGCTCCTGTGTTCGAGAGCTTGAGCCTGGAGATATTGCAGCAGCTCAATCGGCGAGTCGCTCTTGGTGGTGAGGATGCGGCCACTGTCGCCAATGAGTACTTGAGGGAGAATGGCTTTATTGGCCAGTGAACGGACGCGGTTACAGGGATTTGAGCCGGTAGCTTTCGCCGGGGCCTCGATCGGGGCCCTCGCGACGGTTCTCGGCGTCTTTCTCGAGCACCGGCCCAACCGGGTTCAGAGTGGCCTGAGTGTCTCGGCGCTGGAAGCTTTTGGCGACGCGGGCTGGATTCTTCTTGGCGTGTGGATCGCGCTGGCGCTGCTTCTCGCATTGCCGACGGCCTTCCCGCACTCAGGCAGGGCAACCGCGCTCGCTGCGGCTTTGCTGGCGGCGTCGATAGTCCCGGTCTCGCTTCTCCTGGCGTCACAATCGGCGGGAAGCCACATCGCGGCCGCCGGGGATTTGGCGCGCACATCGCTCGGGGTGTCGTTCTGGCTGTATGTTTTCGCGGTCTACCTGGTGTTGCGTTCTTCGGTTCTGCACATCACCCAAAGATGGCTCAGGGCCGGAATCTCGCTCCTGGCCCCCTCGGCGGTTATCGCCCTGGCAGCGGCAGGCGCTTTGGGCAGCCTTTCGATCATGATCGAATACACTCGTTTCGAGCGGGCGTTTTGGGAGAACTTCCAGCAACATGTCGCCTACACCCTCGGGACTACCGGTGTCGCATTGCTGGCTGGAGTGGCGCTCGGCGTCTGGGCGGCCAAGCGCGCTCGCGCCGAGGCGGCCATATTTGGAGTCCTCAATGTCGCCCAGGTGATGCCCGCGCTGGCTTTTGTCGGCCTGATAATGCCGTCGATGGGGTGGCTTGCCGAGAACAGCGCTCTTGCGAGGGCGATCGGCGTGTCCGGCATAGGGTGGGCCCCAGTTTTTCTGGTGCTCGTCATGTACGCGCTGTACCCGATAACCCGAAACACCTATGCGGCTATCCGGGCGCTTGACAAAGGGGTCACCGACGCCGCGCGTGGAATGGGCATGGATTCACGCCGAAGACTGCTCTCGATCGAGCTGCCGTTGGCCGCGCCGGTTGTCATGGCTGGCATCCGCATCGCGCTGGTGCAGACCGCGGCAGGCGCGATCCTGGCGGCTCTGGTAGGCGGAGGGGGCCTGGGCCGCATCGTCTTTTACGGCCTGGAGCAAACCGCCGAGGACCTGGTGGTGCTAGGCATCATAGCGATCGTCGGGCTCGGCCTTACACTCGACGTGACGCTGAGGTTCCTTATCGCGATTCTTGACAGGACCGGGGGGTCTTTGGCCCTCCAGAAAAACGGTCTGAAATCATGATCGAGCTAAGAGGCGTCACCAAAAGGTATGGAGGCAACACCGCGGTCGACAAGCTGACGCTGCATGTGAAAAGCGGTGAGCTTGCCGTCATCCTGGGTCCTAGCGGATGCGGTAAAACCACGACTCTTCGCGCCATCAACCGCATGATCGAAATCGACGAAGGGGAAGTCCTGATCGACGGCATGGACGTGCGGCACCGGAATGCCGATGAACTGAGGCGCCACATCGGATATGGCATCCAAAGCGTCGGGCTATTCCCCCACATGACCGTTGCCCGCAACATTGCGACGGTGCCTTTGTTGCTCGGCTGGAGTCCCAAACGTGTTTCGGCCAGAGTGGCGGAGCTTCTTGAACTTGTCGGGCTTGAGCCTGCGGCTTTTGAGCGGAAAAGGCCTCACGAGCTCTCCGGCGGCCAGGCGCAGCGCGTCGGCGTCGCTCGCGCGCTGGCGGCTGATCCGCCCGTGCTGCTGATGGACGAGCCTTTCGGCGCCCTGGATCCGCTCATGCGCGCGCGTCTGCAGCAGGAGTTTCGGCGATTGCAGGAGATTCTCGGCAAGACGGTGGTGTTCGTGACTCACGATGTCGAGGAGGCCCTTGTCCTGGCAGACCGTATCGCTCTGATGCGTGACGGCCGGCTGGTGCAATACGACACGCCCGAGGCGCTTTGGCAAAGGCCGGCGGACGAATTCGTGTCCAGGTTCTTTGGCGAGGAGTTTTCGCTGAAGGTGCTTTCGCGCTTCTCGATCACGGATGTGGCCGTGGAGCCCGGCGCGGCTGACGGGCTTCCTGTGGTGACCGCCGATATGACCCCGAAAGAGGTTATCTCGGTCATGCTTGGCAGCGGGCAGGACCGGGTGGCTGTCAGGGACGCTGCCGGAGCGCATGCAGGGGTGCTCACCTTCTCGGCGCTTGTGGCCTCGATCAGGGGTCGCGATGAGTGAGGCGACCGGATTTCGCCGGAATTGGCGCTCGCTGACGGTGATGGCGCTGTTTCTTGCCTGGATGCTTTTTGATACCGCCGGTTTCGAAGCGGTTCTCAGGTGGATGTTTCCGGGAGAGAACCCTGTGATCCATCCGCGGGAGACGATGCTGGAGATGTTTGGCGACCACATTGCGATCATGGCTGTGTCGAGCGGGCTCGCGATAGTTGCCGGCGGCCTGCTTGGCGTGCTGTTGCTAAGCGGTTTCGGACGGCACTTCGAGGATGTTCTCGCCAACCTGGCTGGCTTTGGGCAGGCGGTGCCGTCGCTCGCCATGATCGCGCTGATGGTGCCCTGGATCGGGTATGGCGCCGAGACTGTGGTCATCGCTCTTGTGGTCTACAGCGTGCTGCCGGTGATGCTCTCAGTGGTCGCCGGCGTGCGGGCGGTACCGGCACCTGTGGTGGATGCCGCTGTCGGGATGGGGATGACCGGCGCTCAGCGCCTGCTTCGGGTGCAGTTGCCGCTGGCCGCCCCGATAATTCTCGGCGGGGTGAAGAACATGATGATAATCAACGTGAGCGCGGCCGCGATGGGGGCGATTGTCGGCGCGGGAGGATTCGGGGTGTCGATATTCGCGGGCATAGCGCAATTCAACAACGCGCTGATTGTCGCCGGAGCGCTGCCGACTGTGGTTCTGGCGCTGATGATCGACCGCTCTGTTTGAGTGATGCGGCTGGTGTGTAACCGCACGCAAACTTTTTCTTGCACACGCAAATGCCAGGCGTATATTGCAGTATGTTGCATTTCGGTGGTGGGAGAATGCGTCGGCAGGGGATTGGGATTTCCGGGTCGGCATGAGCTCGCTTCCAGAAGAAGCGGGAGAGGGAGGGGCAAGAGATGAAGCTGTTCCAGAGACGCTTTGGCCGGATTCTGTCCGGGGCGCTGCGTTTGTTTTGCTGCTGGGTCCGGTGATCGGAACTCCGCGCGCCACATACGCTGTGCCGGGAAGCACGTCACTTGTACCTACCGGGCCGGTGAGTTCGCAAGAATCCGGTGACAGGGCACCCGATGTCGTGCAAGAGCTTGTCGAAAAGCGCAGTGAGAACGGGCGCCAGCTTCTCCTTTCAGATGGAACCATTCGCGCCGAATACTTCGCAAATCCCATTCACTATCGCGATGCACAGTCCAAGTCGTTCAAGCGTATCGATACCGCACTTGTAGATGAGGCTGTCGGCGGTCGCCAGGTCTCAGTCAACAAGGCCAACCGGTTCCGCCTCGAGTTGCCTCGTGATCTTCGTGGGAACTGGGTGCGCTTTGAAATGGATGGTGCGAGTGTGGCACTTCGCCCTGCCGCGCGAAATAAGCCGGGAGCGGCAGAACCCGGAAGAGGCAACATCCCTGCCAGGGCCAAATCGGCAAGGGAGCGTACCTACGAGGACGCTTTTTCAGATGCCGCGCTTCACTTCGAGTCACGCCCTTACGGCCTGAAAGAGACGATCGTTCTCCCGTCTGCCGGAGCTTCGAATATTTATGGCTTCGATCTTAGGCTGGAAGGATTGACTCCTCACCTCGAAGATGACGGATCGATCACTTTGCGCTCAACTTCAGGGGGCGAGCCGCAGCTTTGGATACCCGCTCCTTTCATGTGGGATTCAACAGAGACGACCCTGGGACCTGTGTACAGTGACGCCGTACACTACGAGCTCTCGGGGCAGGAGGGGCGCTGGCAGCTCGACGTCGTGATCGACCGCGCCTGGCTTGACGATCCCGAGCGCGTCTATCCGGTCTACGTCGACCCGACGATCTCGCATGTTGGTCCGCCAAACGACACGTATGTGTCGAGCAGGCCGGGAAACGAGAACACCAACTTCTCGGGCTGGATTAATGTGTGGGTCAACAATGGCAACCCTGCTTCGCACTGGGGAGAGTACGGCTTCATGCAGATAGGCAGAAACCTTCTTGATAATCTTGCAGTCTGGAGGTCTCGAGATTACGTGGTTGTCGACGCCAGGCTCAACCTTTTCTGCAACCAGGTGGCCTCACCGGGCTCCGTGCGCGTGATGCGCGCGACTCCAGCTATTAGTATTGCAAGCATGACGTGGAACTCTTATCTGCCGCTCGAAACCCAAATCGCGCCGGTATCTGGCAGTCAATGGGTGCCCATGTCAGTTGGTTGGCATCAGTGGGACGTCACCGAGGCATTCGCTCTCTGGCAGGCTCAAGCTACCCCGGGGGATCAGTGCACGATACGCCTGCAGGCGACTATCGGCGGGCACATGGCGTTTAGCTCCTCCGATCATATGAGCGTTGAGCAACGTCCTCGGTTCGTGGTTGAGTATGCGCCGATTCCACAGGTAAGCATCACTTCTCCTGCCGGCGGTGATGTTAGTGAGGTTCCATCTGTTTCATGGCAGTACTCAGAGGCGCTCGGTAACCCGCAGGTTCAATACGAGGTTGCTGTTTCGCTTACTCAAGGCGGGGCGCCGGTGGCTACGGCCTCGGGAACCACGGCTACTTCGTGTGCGATGCCGGCGCCAAGCGGCGGGTGGCAGACTGGGACGACGTATCATGTACGAGTCCGTGCGGCGAGCTCCCCCAAAGGGGGGACGTCTCGAGTCTGGAGCGCCTGGTCGAACAGTACGTTCAGGCTCGTAGCGCCGCCTGCTGTGATCCAGCGCGTCTCGGTGCAGACGACCGCCACTTCAGGGTGGTTCGCAGAGGCTGATACGAACGGCGATGGTGTAAGCGACGCGCGAAACGACTCGGCAAACACTGGCCGAGGCGCAGTCACTCTTTCATGGGCGCCTGTTACAGGGGCGACCGGCTACCGTGTATACCTTTTTGACGGCAATGTGTACCGCCAGATGGCAGATATCACTGAGACCTCGTGGACGAGTGCGGGCAGGGGACTTTTTCCCGCTGACACCGCGATCGCGTCGATGCCAGACAGCCTGACGGCAAATCCGTTCCTTTCCGGAACGGGGCTTGATCTGCGGGATGATCCGCGCCCGCTTTACGCCAGGACCGCTGGCACTGAGATGGATGATGTGCCGGCATACGCTTTCAAGGTGGTGCCATACAATGTGCATGGGTCGGCGTCTACCACTGCGACACCGGCTACTATAGTCGCGCTCGATAGCCGAACCGCAGTGCTGAACCCTGCCGTGCATAACACCACTGCAGAGATCGGTCAGTTCGCGGAGCACAGGGTAGAGGCGGTGCTAAACACCGAAAGCATGAGGACGCACGTCACCGATCTTTCTATTGCCTCACATGGGCCCGATGCCCGTTTGAGCCGCGTTTATGATTCGGCCCGGCCAAACCAGGGATTGTTCGGACCGGGTTGGCGATTCAACTTCGAGCAGACAATCGAGCAGAGCGGAAACGTCGCTACATACCTCGATGAGGAAGGTGACGCCTACCGCTTCTTGCTTCGGGATGGTCTTTGGCATGCGCCGGAGGGCTATCGCGCTGAACTGACCCGCGAGTTTGTCAATCTTTCCGCCGATCTGGGTTGGCGGCTGCGGTTCAGAGGCGGCGGCTCGTTGCTGTTTGACGCAGCAGGAAGGCTTGTAGAGGAGCGCGATACCAACGGCAACACAGTTTATTACCACCGCCCTGTTCCGGACCGGCTTGATATCGTGTCGCCAAACAGCCAGAGTATCGTCGTGAGTTTTGCTGGCGGCCGGATCACGGGAGCCGTTTACGCGACTCCTGACGGCACGCGCACGGTCGCCTATTCGGCTACCGCAACTTCGGCGCTGAGCGCCACCAACACGGTAACCTACTTTCCGGGCACGTCTGATGTTCGCACGGTAAATTACAGCTATACAGGCACAATCGAGCCCGGCACATACTACTTGAGCCGCGTATCCATAAGCGAGATCCCTGCCGCAACATGGGGTTTCGATGCCAGGCCGCGTCCAGTTTCCTGGAGTCAGGGCAACGCGCCTGCAGGCGCGATCGAGTGGGGGCAGGGCCGTGTTGCGACTACAGTGAAATACGGCAGTGTGCGGACCGATGCTCTCGCCCTGGCCGGAGAGATACGCGAGACTTTCGAGTGGAACCCCACAGGCACAACCGCCCGTCGCTCCAACCCGCATGCCGTTGGGGATGCGGTGCGCTGGCGGACCTTCATCTACACGAGAAGCGGCGATATCACCCGCGAGGTCGACCCTGCGGGCCACTCTCGCACGTGGTTGTACGATACGCGGGGTAACATGATCACCCAGACTGATGAGGAAGGTGCGAGTACAACCTACGTTTACGGCACTATCGCAGGCGCGCTCGACCGGGTGGTCGAGGAGATTTCGCCGTCAGGAGCAAGGACGAGCCGTAACTACGATGCGTCTGGTAACGTCTTGAGTGAGGAGCGGGATCTCAACAGTGGCGAGCGCGCTCGTACTGAGTGGACGTATGACGCTTTTGGCCGCACCGTGAGTGAGACGCGCGCCATCAGCAGCACCGAAACGGTCACTACCCGCTTTGGGGACGCAGGTTTTGCGCCAAACGGCGAGCCCTTGCAGGTGAGCCGACCCGGAGTCATGCTGTCTTTTGACGCCACCACCCCGGTAACGCTTACGGAAAGAAGCTCCTACGACGCGTTTGGCAACCTCGTCAGCCGCACTGATGCCGAAGGTTTTGTGACCGAGACGAACACGTACACGCTCGCAGGACACCTCGCGCTATCAAGAAACGCTTCCGGTACCGCGACAACCAATACACACGATGCGCTTGGCAGGGTAATCACGTCAGGCCGCCAGGCTGGAGGGCAGGTTGTCGATAGAGTCGGATACACCTACGACGCGCTTGGCAACGTCACACGCGAAGACTATTTCCTTGACGGGGCTGTCGCCTTTTCGATTATGCACAATCTCGATACGCTTGGCCGCGCCCGCTCAACCACCCACACGATTGAGGGCGTGACGACCCGCTGGCACAACGCTGCCGGAAATATTGTGGCCGAGTGGTCACCTGTTGTTCCGCTTTCTGCACACGGCGCCGATCTGTCGAGAGCGACTCGCACGGTGTATGACGCGCTTGGTCGCGTGACGCATGTCATGGCCCCGGGCAATACAACCGGGACGGCAGAGGTGACCACTTACTCTGCTTCCGGTCGCGTGCTGAGCACCGAGAGTGCGGACGGACAGCGGGTCGTATATGCTTATGATGCAAGCGGTAATCGCATCTCCGAGACTCGGCCGACTGAAGGCGATATCACTGTCACCGACACGTTCGTCTACGATCTTGCGGGCCGCCTGATCGAGAGCGTGAAAGCTGCCGGTACAAAAGAGGCGGCCGTGACGAGTTTCACCTACGACTTGCTCGGCCGTCAGATAAGCGCGGAGCTCGGCAAGCCATCCACCACGGTGTATAACGCGCTTTCCTGGGTGCTCGCCGAGACCGACTTTGACGGAATCCAAAAGAGGCGCACGTTCGACAGGCGCGGACTTGTCACTTCCGAGAGCATCATCCCCCCCAATGGCGCCGGGAGGACGACGAGGAGCGTTTACGACGGGCTTGGCCGCACGGTAGCCGTCACCGATCCTGCCGACCGCACGGTGCAAACCGGATACGACGCGTTTGGCAGAGTCGCATCCGAAACGCACAGGGGCAGAGACGGGTCGCAGATCAGGCGCATCGAGACAGCCTACGATGGACTTTCCCGCTCGGTTGCGACCACGCAGTCACCTGCGGGTGTGAGGAGCACGTTCGCTTACGCGGGAGGCACCAGAAGGGTTTCCACCGCAACCGTTGAGCACCTGGGTCTTACCACCACGATCCTTTATGACCAGCTCGGTCATGAGAGCACGCGGACCGTCCGCGGAACAGGAGTTTCGCTCGAAGCGACGGTAACCGCGCGCGACAATGAGGGCCGCCGGTTGAACTGGAGGGTTGCGGGACGGCCGGGAAGCGCGAGATACGATGCGGCCGGCAAGCTCATCGAGCAGACCGCGCCGGGCATCGATGCCGTCTACACCTACGACGCCGATACCGGCCGCAAGATCGAAGAGAGTGTCACAGTCACAGGAGCGTCTTCCGTGAGATCCGCCTACACCTACACCGGTTCCGGCAGGCTTGCAAGCGCAAGGCTTGGCTCTGCCGCGTGGGATTACACCTTCGATGAGCGCGGCAACCTTACAAGGGCCGTGTCGGGCGGTGTGACGTCAACGTTTTCGGTAACCGATACCGCCAGTCCCGCCGCGACCGACGACCGCCTCAGGCGCTCGACCAGGGGAAGTGTCGAAACGACCTATGCAAACGACGCCCTTGGCAGACGCACCTCATCGACTTCAGGCGGGGTCACGACCTCTTTTGGCTGGGATGATGCGAGCCGCCTTGTCACCTGGAGAAGGGGCTCTTCTGCCGCAACCTACACCTACGACGCGGCCGGCCAGCGCACGCAGACGGTGCTTACAGAAGGCTCCCGGACGACTACTACGACTTACGCCTACGACGGCATCACGCTGCTCTCGCTTGCCGCCACGCAAGGCGCCTCGGCGTGGAGGATAGCCTACCTTTACGACGAGCAGAACCGCCCGTACGCGGCGGTGCACACCAGCGGCACAGCCACGCCCACGACCTTCCATATCGCGACGAACGACAGGGGCGATGTCGTCGCGCTCGCGACCGTGGCAGGCGCTGTATTCGCCCGCTACACCTACGATCCTTACGGCGCTGTGATCTCGCACACCGCAAACGGTGTCGCCAACTCCTCTGTCACCACCGCCCTGGCCACCGCGATCGCCGCCCGCCAGCCGCTTCGCTACGCGGGCTACGTATACGACGCCCACTCGCAGACCTACTACCTCTCGCAGCGCCACTACGACCCGGCCACGATGCGCTTCCTTTCGAAAGACCCCGCCCGTGCCGACGGCGAGGAGAGCGCGTACCAGTACTGCGCAGGCGACCCGGTGGGCAAGGTGGATCCGACGGGGTTGGTGAGTCAGCGGATTCAGAGCCTCTGGAGAGCGGTGGTCAGGGAGCGTCCCAGTCCCGAATGGATCCTTCGTGTACCGGTGCTGAACTTTATTCCTGCTATTGCAAGAGGAACGTGGTACCTGGAAAACGCGCGGTGGTTCTTTCGGACCGCCCGGGCCATTGTTTACAATGAGATGAGAACAACTATGCCGGCCAGGTGGCTCGAAGCACGACACATCTACGTGTCGACCATGGGTGAGGAAATGGGGCTTCTAGAGTATTTCAGCAACCATCCACATCCCGATTATAGTTGGTTTAAGCGCCGGTACTTAGGCGATGCGGCCCGAATGGCACGAATCGCAATGTTCGGTATTCGGCTCGGACAGATTAGGAGATGGGCATGAGGCGACTGCGCCTGACACGAAAGCTGGCGATAATTGGCGGATTGACGTTTTTTGCTGCGTTGCTCGCATTTGCATTCGCATACGTCTATTTGGGGATTTTCATGAACGAGGATCCCACAGTCGGTCCGGACGTGCTTATGGTTGCAGAAGGCGTCGAACTGTCGATTCCCGAGGGTTACGAGGCGTGGACGGTTGATGAGCCATATCGGCGCTTTGATGTTTACCGCTCAAATGAAGCCCTCGACTTGGTTCTGAGAGCGCTTGTGCTGCCATCTCAAGTGGCGAGCAGGGCGCTTCCCGCATTGCGCTCTGAGGTGGCTGTCAAGCCTGCGCCCGCCATGCTTCCTGACTCGTGGGAGT
Source organism: Actinomycetota bacterium (assembly GCA_018334075.1). Lineage (NCBI taxonomy): Bacteria > Bacillati > Actinomycetota > Actinomycetota bacterium. The sequence goes on along the minus strand of JAGXSC010000053.1, from coordinate 26,892 downwards.
GGGGTATCTTTCAGGCCCCGCAGGATGATCTGGAGGTGAATGCCCTGGCCAGGGTCATAAAGGAAGTTGAGGGGGGTGCCGTGGTGGTTACCGTTTACCGTCCGGCCCTTGAGAGCGATGAAGACTCGGCCGAGGAAGCGATAGTGAGGTTCTTGCGCGAGTAACGGTGGCTAGGGAGGGTACGATGATCAAAGGCAGTTGGCCAGTGCAGCCGCCGACCGCAGGCGCCTTGGGTCGCAGCGTTGGCGGCCTTCTGGTCGCCCTGCTCGCCGTTGTCGCGCTATCCGGCTGCGGGATGACTCGCATCACAGCGGTGGGGCCCGGCGACAGTGTGCGCCTGTCTGATTCATGGACGATTGTGGTTCCGGATGGCTGGGAGGGTGATATCATCAGGCACGGACGGGGGACGCTCGAGGAGATGAATGGCATCCACAGCGACATCGCACTTTCGGAACCCGAGCGAGAGCACGAGACTCTCTTGCTCATTCAGGTGATCACCGAGGAGCTTAGCCGCAAGCGTGCTGAGAGGGACCTCGAACGGGAGGGCGCACGGCTCGTGCGCGATACCCCGGAGATCGTCACTGTTATCGTTGAACAGGAAGGATACTGGTCTTTCAACGAACACAGGTCAGGTCCGGCAGGAGAGCATCTCTGGATAAGTGTGCTGCGCGGCGACCAGGGACCCTGGATGCCCGAGGTCCCTGAAGGTGAACTGAGCGAGCACCTCGTGGAGCTGTTGCAGCTGTCGAAGAGTGAGTAGGCCCGGGGACGGCACGGGAGGCATCATCAGCATTTCAATCGTCATCGCGGAAGGACTTGGTATTCTCACGGACCCCCTTCATGAAAGCGTCCGTATTACCGCATCTGACCTGATTTGGACAACAGCGTCGGCGACGCTTGCGACTGGAGTGGCGGCGCTCATCGTAATCATGCGCAGCGGGAGCAAAAGAGAGGGGTGATCGCCTCGGCTCTCGAGCGTGAGACCAAGGAAGCGTATCGCGGCGATGAGGTGCTAAGGTATGATCCTGCGAGTATGGGTGCTCTGGTCGTGAGGAGGCGGGAGACACGGATGAAAAAGTGGTGGATCGCTGTAGTCTTTCTGTGCTTCATTGTTCTGGGCGGGTACCTTGTACCTTCGCATGGGTACCCTGATGCTTCTGCCAGCAGGCGAACTGGTAATCGAGTCCTCCTCTCCCTCAGGGGACCGGTTGGTCAGAGCCTACTTCATAGATCCCGGCGCAGCTGGGCGCACCGTGGTGAGAGCAGAGGTCGTCGGGCTGGATTTGGGCTCGAAGCCCAGGAACATCTACCTGAACGAGCCATCTCCGCATGGAGTGCCGCGCATCACCTGGAAGAGCGATACGGTAGTCGTTATTGATGGAATAGAAGTCAATGTGGAAGCCGAGAACTGGGACTACAGATGGAGATAGCGCCGTTGCGGCCTCGCCGGGGACTTGCACTTTGAGTGATATATGGTATAAACGATTCATATATTACTTTGCTCAAGCGAGGGAAATATGCCGATGCTCACATCCTCATCGAAGGCCACCGAAGCCGCCAGGAGCGCAGAAGCGCTCTATGACGATGGGATGTTTTGCTGCGAAGCGGTGCTGACGGTGGTAAATGACGCCGCCGGCAACCGCCTTCCCTCGGAGATCATGTCGCTCGGAAGCGGATTTTGGGGCGGCATCGCAGGCGACGGCACCACGTGCGGCGCCCTTGTCGGCGCGATCATGGCGGTGGGATTGCTGGCGGGACGCACTCAGCTGGACGGCGCCTGGGAGGAGTCGACCGCCGCCACAGAGCAGGTGCGTCGCGAGTTCCAGGAGCTCAACCGGGCCACGGCCTGCGGCAGCCTTATCGCTCCTTTCGGCGGCATGGATGGCGAGGAGCGCCACGCCTATTGCGCCGCTCTTACCGGCCAGACGGCCGCGATGGTGGTTCGCATCGCCGAGGAGCGCGGCTGGATCTGACCGCGTTTTTCCTCCCGCGAACTCGCGCACTCTTCTCACCGGATGTAATCTGTACACATGACAGAGCTTTCCGACATTGCGCGAGCGACCTGTGAGCGCTATGACCTTGTGCCTCCCGGTGCGGCTGTGGTGGTCATGGTTTCGGGCGGCGCGGATTCGGTCGCGCTGCTCCATCTGTTCGCGACAGGGCAACTGGGCCAGGGCCTGCGTCTCTCGGCGATTCACATCAACCATATGCTGCGGGGAGCCGAGTCAGACGCCGACGAGAGCTTCGTCAGGGACCTTTGCGCTCGCCTGGGCGTCGAGCTGGAAGTCGCTCGAGTCGATGTCGCCGCACTCGCCGCCTCGGCGGGCCAGAATCTCGAGGACGCCGGCCGCGAGGTGCGATATCGCCTTGCGGCAGAGGAGCTCGACTCGCGCTGCGCAAGTGCGGGTATCCCGATGGAGAGCGGGTGCATCGCGACCGGGCACACCAGGGATGACCGGGTCGAGACTTACCTGATGCGCGTCATCACCGGCGCGGGGTCAGGGGGGTTGTCTTCGCTGCGTCCTCGCCGAGGCCGGATCATCCGCCCGCTTGCCGAGTGCTCACGCGAGCTGGTTCGCACCCATCTCTCCTCGCTCGCTCAGCCCTGGCGCGAAGACGCGAGCAATCTGGACACCACCCGGTTGCGCGCGCGCATCCGCCACGAGGTCGTGCCGATGATGCGGCAGATCAATCCGCGCTTTGACGAGGCCGTCTTGCGCTCGGTGGAGGTTCTCTCGGCGGAAAACGACCTGCTGGCCGAGGTGGCCAGGGAGCACGCGCGCGAGATCGCCGGGAAGAACGGCGCCGCACTCACCCTCGACCGGGCCGGGCTGGCGCGGCTTTCGCAGCCCATGCGCCGCCGGGTGATTCGCGAGGTCCTGAAGGCCCACTTCCCGCAGGCTTCGCGAGTGGAGTTCGACCACGTCGAAGCTCTTGCCGAGGCTTGCGGAGACGACCGGGGCGGATATTTCGCTCGCGATTTACCGGGAGGACTGCGCGTCGAGACGCGGTACGGTACAATTACTGTCTTGCATACGGGAGAGGACCTTCAGACGCTGGCACCCTCTTTGCTCCCAATACCTGGTACCGCCGATCTCGGCATCGCAGGTAGACTTCGTGCCAGTCGCGCTGCTCATGGCGATCTTTCCGGGAGTGCGTGTTCGGTGGTGATAGACGGCGGAGCTGTTTCTGAATCCCTGTCAGTCACCTGCGTTAGGCCGGGAGACAGGATGCGTCCCCTTGGGATGAGCGGAACCAGGAAGCTTTCGGACATGTTGATAGATGAAAAAGTACCCGCCCGTCTGCGACCGAGGATTCCTGTGGTACGAGACGGAGATTGTATTGTGTGGTTGGCCGGTGTTCGGATGAGCGAGGATTACAAGGTGACTCCGGAAACTCGTAATCCGGTTCGGCTCACTTGGGAACCGGGTGAGTGACCGCATATGGCGGATGAAGATCGATAGTAAGGATGAGGAGCGCGGATGCACCAGGATATTGATCGCGTAGTACTGACCGAAGAGCAGATTAGGCAGCGCATCGCCGAGATGGGGGAGTCTATCTCGGAGGAGTACGCCGATAAGCAGGTGCTGCTCGTCGCAGTTCTGCGTGGGGCTGCGCTTTTCGTGGCCGACCTGGCGCGGGCCATCTCGCTTCCGGTCGAGGTTGATTTCATGGCTGTGTCCAGCTATGGCTCCTCAACGCAGTCTTCGGGAGTCGTCCGGATCATCAAAGACCTGGACGAGAGCATCGAGGGCAGACATGTGCTTGTTGTCGAAGATGTCTTGGACACAGGCTTGACCCTGAAGTATCTGCTCAAAAATCTCGCGTCACGCAATCCCTCGTCTCTTGAAGTTGTGACTTTGCTGGATAAAAAGGGCAAAAGAAGGGTACCTATCAACTGTAAGTACGTAGGCTTTGAGATCCCCGATGAGTTCGTCGTGGGGTACGGGCTCGATTACGGAGAGAGGTACCGGAATCTTCCGTACATCGGTGTGCTGAAACCCGAGGTGTACGCGAACTAGATGGCGGTTGTTTTTCTTTGATCATTTCAGACGGGAGTAGTTAGATCGTGAACAAGAATGTACGTACGATTCTTCTATATTTGCTGTTACTGGTAGGCCTGGTCTATGTCTTTGCGGGGTCGTTTGCTCGGGAGCAGGTCACGCCTACCGAAATCTCGACCACCGAGTTCGTTCAGGCCGTCAAGGATGGTCGCGTGATCAGCGCTGACTTTAAAGTCGCCGAGTCGCTCGTCACGGGCCAGTTCTGGCCTTCACCTGCCGAGAGGCGAGAAGGCAGAAACGCGCTTGTGGACTATACCTCGACCTACGTGGGCGCTGACAGCCTCAATGAGCTGATGGCCGCACACCCGGACGTCGAGTACAGAGTGGATCCTGAATCCCCGATCCCATGGGGAACGATCGCACTCAACTTTCTGCCGATCCTGCTCTTTGCCGGATTGCTCATCTTTTTGCTCTCGCAGATGCAGGGCGGCAACTCCAAGGTCATGAACTTCGGCAAGGCCAAGGCCAAGCGGATGACGCGCGACCAGCCGAGGATCACCTTCAAAGACGTTGCCGGAGTAGATGAGGCGATCGAAGAACTGCACGAGATCAAGGAGTTTCTCGCAAACCCCGGGAAGTTCCAGGCCCTCGGCGCGAAGATTCCCAAAGGCGTACTGCTCGTCGGCCCGCCGGGAACAGGAAAGACGTTGCTTGCCCGCGCCGTGGCTGGTGAGGCGGCTGTGCCGTTTTTCTCAATATCGGGTTCGGATTTCGTCGAGATGTTCGTTGGAGTCGGCGCCAGCAGGGTGCGCGACCTGTTCGAGCAGGCCAAGGCGTCTAGCCCCTGCATAATCTTCATGGACGAGATCGACGCCGTCGGCCGTCAGCGTGGCGCTGGGCTCGGTGGCGGCCATGACGAACGGGAGCAGACGCTAAACCAGCTGCTTGTGGAGATGGACGGCTTTGATATCAAGGACAACATCATCCTCATTGCGGCCACCAACCGCCCGGACATCCTCGATCCAGCGCTTCTTCGGCCAGGCCGATTTGACAGGCAGATCGTCGTGGATCGACCCGATCTCAAAGGACGCAGGGCGATCCTGGAGATTTATGCTCAAGGGAAACCAATGGACGAGGATATCGATCTCGGGGTCCTTGCGCGCAGGACGCCTGGCTTCACTGGAGCAGACCTCGCCAACCTCGTAAACGAGTCAGCCCTGCTCGCCGCTCGGTATGGCAAGAAGAAGATCAGCATGGTCGAGCTAGATGAGGCAATCGAGCGAGTGATAGCCGGTCCCGAGCGCAAAAGCCGCCTGATCTCCGATGAGGAGAAGCGCATCATCGCCTACCATGAGGCGGGACACGCTCTCGTCGGCCATGTGCTTCCCAACACCGATCCGATCCACAAGATATCGATCATCGCGAGAGGTCAGGCGCTCGGCTATACGCTGGCGCTGCCACAGGAGGACAGGTTCCTAAACTCCCGCAGTCAGATGCTCGACCAGATTGCCATGATGCTCGGCGGCCGAGTCGCGGAGGCGCTTGCAATCGGCGATATCACGACTGGCGCGAGCAACGACATTGAGCGCGCGACAAAGATCGCAAAGCAGATGGTGACCAGATTCGGCATGTCCGAGAAGCTCGGGCCGCAGACCTTTGGCGATGCGACCCACGAGGTCTTTCTCGGCAGGGATTTCTCCGCGAACGCCGATTACAGCCCCGAGATCGCCTATGAGATAGACAAGGAGATACGGGCGCTTATCGATCAGGCTTACGACAAGGCGAGAACGATCCTGGCCGAGCGTCGCGAGCAACTCGACCTTCTCGCCAAGGTGCTCATCGAGCGCGAGACCGTTGATAAGGAAGAGCTGCAGGCGTTGCTCGAAGATCGCTGGGAGGAGTTCCTGAAGGAGGAAGCGGCGCAAAAGGCCGATAAAGACCAGGAAGAGCCCTCTGAGGAAGTCGCGGCGGCGGTGGAAAGCACCGAGGAGCCTTTGGAAGCGGCAAAACCGCTGATCCCCATAGCTGATACGGCCAAGGGTGGCTCATGAACCAAGGCAAGATCGAGCAGGGCGTCCGGCTGATTCTCGAAGGGATAGGAGAGGATCCTGACCGGGAGGGCTTGGCGCAGACACCTCGCAGGGTTGCCGAGATGTACGCTGAGGTTTTCAGCGGGCTTTTCGACAATCCGGCCGAGCATCTGCGGATTATGTTTGACGAGGGCCATCAGGAGATGGTCCTCGTTCGCGATATCCCCCTGTATTCGATGTGCGAGCATCACCTGACGCCATTTTTTGGGCGTGCACATGTAGCGTACATCCCTGGGAAAAGCGGCCGGATATGTGGCCTCTCCAAGCTCGCGCGTCTGGTAGATTCGTTCGCGCGACGGCCCCAGGTGCAAGAGCGCCTCACATCGCAGATCGTCGACACACTGGTGGAGTGCCTCGATCCCGCAGGAGCGATAGTTGTCATCGAAGCGGAGCATCTTTGCATGTCGATGCGTGGGGTGAACAAACCTGGAGCGATTACAACGACAAGTGCGGTAAGGGGATTGCTACAGAGCAACACCGCGACTCGCGCCGAGGCGATGTCGCTTATCACCGGAAGATAGACCAAAAGTGGAGGGGAGTTTAGCGCCATGCGAATCTGGCGTTGTGGTGGCATCGACCTGATTTTGGATCGTCCGTTGGTCATGGGGATAGTCAACGTCACCCCTGACTCGTTCTTTGACGGTGGAAGCACCGCCTGCGTTGATAGCGCCCTGGCACACGCCCAGCACCTGCTTGACGCCGGAGCCGACATCATCGATGTGGGCGGAGAATCTACCAGGCCCGGCGCGGCTTCGATCTCGCCGGCCGACGAGATCGCACGTGTCTTGCCTGTGGTTTCGGTGCTTGCCGCCGAGGGGACGTTTCCGGTTTCGATCGATACCCGGCATGCTTCGGTGGCCGCCGCCTGCATTGAGGCGGGAGCCCACATCATCAACGACGTAAGTGGATTTAGCGACTCCGCGATGGCCTCGGTTGCCTCGGCGTCAGGAGCCGGGATCGTGATCGTGCACATGCTTGGCGAGCCCGCCACCATGCAGGTCGCGCCATTCTACGAGGACGTTGTAGCCGAGGTGCTTGAGTTTCTTTCGGCGCGAGCGCTGGCTCTTGTGGCCGAGGGGGTCGACCCGGAATCCATATGTGTCGATCCGGGTATAGGTTTTGGTAAGACTGTTGAGCATAATTTGAAGTTGATGCGCTCCCTCGACAGATTTGCGGAGATGAGCTACCCGGTCATGCTCGGAGCGTCCAGAAAGCGGTTTATCGCCGATATCGCCGGCAGCCAAGCCGAGGTGCCGAAAGATCGCCTTGGCGGCAGCATTGCGGCTGCGGTTTGGGGCGCTCTAAACGGCGTGGCGGTGCTTCGTGTGCATGACGTGGCCGAGACCGTGCAGGCTGTTCGAGTCGCGCAGGCGCTCGCGGAAGGGTGATTTAGATGCGTGTCCATCTTGGGCTCGGAAGCAACCTGGGTGATGCGTCCGGGGACAGGCTTGCAGCCTTGGTTGACGCCCTGCGAAGGGTGGAAGGGCTCGAAGGCACCAAGGTGATCGCGGTTTCCTCGGCGTATGAGAGCGAAGCGTGGCCTGATCCTGAAGATCCTGCGTTCGTAAACGCTGTCGCGATCATCGAGACCTCGCTCGATCTCGATCGCCTGCTGACCGCTTTGGAGCGCATAGAGCACAGTATGGGCCGAGAGCCTGCCAGGGAGCGAAACGCGCCTCGCGCAATCGATATCGACATACTTTTGGCGGAAGACGTGCAATTGGCCGACGAGCATCTCACGGTGCCGCATCCCAAAATGGCCGAGAGGGATTTTGTGATAACGCCCCTGCTCGAAGTCGATCCGAAGATCAGATGGCCAGATGGCGCTCCTATTGACCGCGAGCGGGTAAGCGCAGGCTCTGTCATCGCGAAGCTGGGGGAAGTACCCGGGTTCGCGCGACCGCCCAGACTCTCGGCGGAGAAAGAGCCATGGGAGACAGTGATGGAGTTCGGCTCGGATCCTTCCTTCCTGCTTCAGTCGGGGGCGGTTCCGCTTGGGGGCATGTCGGGACAGGTGGGAATGTCCGGTCAGATCGAAGGCTCGTTCGCCGAGCTTGTCCTGTCGCAGGAGGGGATACCTTGGGCCTGGGAGCCGTTCGCGCCCGGGCTGGGCAGTGATCCCTATGGGTTCTCTCGCCGGTTCCAGCTTAAAGTGCCACTTTCCAAAGCTCAGGAGGCTCGTGACCTGTTGGCTGCTTTGGCGGCGGCGCCAGTAGATTGGAGTGAGACGGACTCTTCAAGCGAGTGATATACTTCGCTTCCTAACTGTGCCGGGACCGCTTGGATCTTCCGCCGGGGGACTGAGACGGTGTAATCCGGGAAGGAGCGTTGTCACTATGAGCGATACATCTGTGCCTGATCCAAAGAAACCGGTTAGCACTCTGTCCTTGCGCGAGATGAAACGCGCCGGTCTCCCCATTGTGGTGATCACCGCATACGATGCACCCTCGGCGAGAATGGTCGAGGAGGCAGGGGCGGACATCGTGCTAGTCGGTGACTCGTTAGGGATGGTTGTGCTTGGGCGCGACTCGACGTTGCCTGTCACCGTTGAGGAGATGCTGCACCATACGAAAGCTGTCAGAAAAGGCGCCTCTCGGGCGCTTGTTGTGGCGGATATGCCTTTCATGTCGTACCAGGTCACCCCAGAAGAGGCTATGCGTAACGCCGGCCGGATGATGGCCGAAGGCGGCGCGCAGGCGGTCAAGATCGAAGGCGGCCTTGCCGTTGCCGGGACCGTTCGCAGGTTGACGGAAGCCGGTATTCCGGTGATGGGGCATGTCGGCCTGACTCCGCAATCCGTCCATCAACTTGGCGGCTACAGGGTTCAAGGCAAAGACATCGAAAGTGCGCTAAAGCTTGTCGAGGATTGCCTCGCGCTGCAGGATGCCGGCGCGTTTGCCATTGTGCTCGAGTGTATTCCGGAGCAGCTCTCGGCGATCGTAAGCCAGAAGCTGGCTATCCCGACGATCGGTATCGGCGCTGGTGCCGGCTGTGACGGACAGGTTCAGGTGTTCCACGATATCTTGGGTCTTGGCGGGCAGAGTCCTCCTCGGCATGCCAAGCAGTACGTCAACCTCAGTGCCACTATCACCCATGCGTTGAGAACGTTCACCGGCGAGGTGCGCGATCACGCGTTTCCTGGCAAGGAGCACTCGACGCAACTTGACCCCGAGGTGCTCGCCGAGTTGAAGCGAGCGTAGGCGCTCGGGCTAGGATCCCGAATCTGGCGCAGACGACACCTCGCAGGATCGACAGAAAGGTTTACGCGTGGAGCAGGTCGTATCGAAAGAAGAGGCCAGGCAGGCTATCGCAGATGCCCGCCGAGAAAGCAGGACGATAGCCCTTGTGCCGACGATGGGCGCGCTGCACGAAGGGCATCTATCCCTGGTTCGCGCGGCTGCCAAGCGCGCCAGTTACGTCGCGGTATCGATATTTGTCAATCCCGCTCAATTCGGCCCGCATGAGGATTTCGACGCCTACCCGCGTGATCTGGCAGGCGATGCGGAGTTGCTGCGTGCCGAGGGAGTGGATCTGCTGTTCGCGCCGACCACCGAAGGCATGTACGGTGATGTCAGCGTCTCGCTGGATACCGCTGTCAAGGTCGATCCCGGTGCGCTTGCGACAGTGTGGGAGGGAAGCTCACGCCCTTCTCACTTCATCGGTGTGGCAACGGTCGTGACCAAGCTTTTCGGCGTTATAAGGCCGGACCTGGCGTTCTTCGGCGAAAAAGACTTCCAGCAACTAAGGATAGTCGAGCGTGTGGCACGCGATTTGGACATTCCCACAAAAATAGTGAGCTGCCCAGTGGTGCGCGACCGAGACGGGCTAGCGCTTTCATCGCGCAACTCCAGGCTGGATGCGAGTGCTCGTAAGGACGCGCTTGCGCTGTATGCCGCGATCAGCGCAGCCGAGGCGGCCGTGTCAGCCGGGGAAACCTCAGTCGCTGCCCTGAAAGCGATTATGACCGCCGAATTTGATTCCCGCCCGGGAATCGAGATGGACTACGCGGTCATAGTCGATCCGTATACGCTCGAGGAGTTGACTGCGGTGGACCGCCCTGTCCGCGTCCTGGTGGCGGGACGTGTGGCACAAGTGCGGCTGATAGACACTGCGCCGATCATACCGCCACGGGGACCCAGATGAGAGGGCATCCGTCAATCTCGGCAGAGATACGTCGGCGTGCCGAGGAGCGCGACGCGGTAATCCTGGCGCACAACTACCAGCGCTCTGACGTCCAGGATGTGGCGGATTATGTCGGTGACTCGCTTGGGCTGTCGCGCCAGGCCGCGGCCACCTCGGCAAGGATCATCGTTTTTGCGGGCGTGCACTTCATGGCCGAGACAGCGAAGATTCTCTCGCCAGACAAGACGGTGCTGCTACCCGAGCCATCGGCCGGATGCCCGATGGCCGACATGATGACCGCCGATGAGCTCGCAAGTTGGCGTGAGGCCAACCCCGGAGTGCCGGTGGTCACTTACGTGAACTCGACAGCGGCGGTCAAGGCTCTCTCCGACGTCTGTGTCACCAGCGCCAACGCTGTTTCTGTGGTTCGCTCACTGGCGGCACCCAAGGTGCTCTTCGGCCCGGATCGAAATCTCGCTTCCTGGGTGGCTCGGGCGCTTCCGGAAGTCGAGGTCATCCCTTGGGAAGGGTATTGCCCGATACACGAAGACGTCTCGCCCGAAGAGGTTCGCTCGGCGATAGAGGCTCATCCGGAAGCCGAGGTGCTGGTGCATCCCGAGTGTCGCCCGGAAGTTGTGGAGATAGCCGATGCCGTGCTTTCCACCAGTCAGATGATAGCCCATGCCGCTTCGAGCAGCTCGAAGGCGTTTATCGTGGTGACCGAGGAAGGGCTATTGCACGCTCTTGCCAAGGCTGCGCCAGGAAAGCGCTTTTACCATATTCAGCCGGCGATGCTGTGCCCGAACATGAAGGTGACCACCCTTGCCAAGGTGCGCGATTCCCTTGCGCTGACGCAATATCCGATCGAGGTCGACGCCGATGTTCGCCTGCGAGCTTTGAGCGCGGTGGAGCGCATGATCGCCATTGGCTGACGGCTCCGGACACCCTCTTGTGCCGGGCAGGCGCGATGTAGAGCGGCTGGACACAGAGCGGCTGGCAATTCGCCGCGTCGACGTGCTTGTCATCGGTAGCGGTATCGCGGGTTTGACCGCAGCCTCGGCACTTGCCGAGAAGCGTAAGGTCACGCTGGTCACTAAGGCGCGACTGGAAGAGACGAGCACGTGGCATGCGCAGGGAGGGATCGCCGGCGCGGTCGGGGAGGCCGACTCTGTTGAGCTGCACCTTGCCGACACGCTTGTGGTTGGGCAAGGCATCAACGACGAAAGGGTCGTCCGCGCGGTCGTGGAAGAGGCCGCGGAGGCGTTGGCGGAGCTGCAGTCGCTGGGCGTAGCCTTCGACCTTGATGTGAACGGTCGGGTCAGTCTGGCGCTTGAAGGAGGACACTCCCTTCCGAGAATCCTGCACTCCGGCGACGCGACCGGCGCAGCGGTGCAAGACGCCCTCTCTCGCCACGTGCGGGGTCTGCCGAGCGTCGAGCTTCTTGAGGAGCGTTTTCTTGTGGACATGCTTGTCGACAAAGGCCGCTGCACAGGAGCGCTCGTCCGCGACATGCGCGGTGGACGCACGGAGGCGTTTTTCGCGGATGCGGTTGTTCTGGCGACCGGAGGATGCGGGCAGGTATATCGCATGACCACCAACCCGACGATTGCAACCGGCGATGGCGTAGCCGCGGCATGGCGAGCGGGTGTCGAGATATCGGACATGGAGTTTGTGCAGTTTCATCCAACCGTGCTCGACCATGCGTCAAACCCAAAGTTCCTGATCACCGAGGCCTTGCGCGGCGAAGGCGCTTATCTTCTGGACTGCTCGGAGAATCGCTTCATGCCCCAGGCGCACCCTCTGGCGGAGCTTGCTCCGCGCGATGTCGTTAGCAGAGAGATCGAGAGGGTGATGGCGCGCTGCGAGCGGCCGAATGTCTGGCTCGACGCACGCCATCTCGGCGGCGACTATCTCAAGCAGCGATTTCCGACGATCTGGGAGAGGTGCCTGGAGGCAGGGTACGACATCTCCCGTGATCTGGTCCCTGTGGCTCCGACCGCGCACTACATGATCGGAGGGGCCAAAGTCGATATCGACGGACGCACTTCGCTTCCCGGGCTTTACGCGACCGGCGAGGTCGCCGCAAGCGGATTGCATGGAGCGAATCGCCTGGCCAGCAACTCGCTGCTCGAAGGGCTTGTGTTCTCCAGAAGGATAGCACGCGCTTTGCTGGAAGATGGCGAGCCCACAATCGCGCCGGAGGTGTCCGGCGATGTCAGGCGCGCCTCTGAGCCGGATGTGCGGTTCACCGGCCACAAGCCGCCGAGTGGATCATCTGCCACGAGCCATGCGGAGCAACTCCAGCCAAAGGAGCTGCGAGACAAGTTGCAAGAGACGATGTCAAGGCATGTAGGGGTCACGCGTTCGGCGGACTCTCTTGCGGCAGCGCTTGACGAGATCGCTCGTCTCACCCGCTCGCTGGAAGGCCTGTTCTGCCGTTCGGGTGCGAACAGAAGCTCCGTGCCGCCAGGCTGGATTTCCTCGGCGGACTCGACAGATCTCCTGGAGGCGCGAAACCTCCTTACAGTAGGGATGTTGATCTCGCGCGCTGCGGCTATGCGTGAAGAGAGTAGAGGCGCGCACTATCGCGACGATTTTCCATGCCGAGAAGACACAAAGTGGCTCGGCCACACCGTATGGCGGCACGGTAGCCCTCCGTGCTTCGAGCCTGCGGGGGACGACAGCCGATGAGGATGGAGAGCATGCTCGCCGAAGCGATCGATGCGCTGGTCGTCGCGTCCCTCTCGGAGGATCTGGGCGTCGCTAGTTCGGCCCTGCGAGTCCCAGGCGGCGTGCCGGATCTTCTCGGCAGGGATGTCACTTCCGCCGCCATCGTTCCGCACGATGCGCGGTTTACAGGGCATATCGTCGCCCGCGAGGAAGGGGTTGTATGCGGCTTACCTGTTGTCCGGCGTGCTTGGTCGATGCTCTCCTCGGCGGCGGGGCTTGCAGGTGCTGTCGAGATCGAGGCCCTCGTCGATGAAGGCGCATCTGTGACACAGGGCGCCCGGATCGCCGAGGTGACGGGAAACGCACGGGTCGTGCTCGCCGGCGAGCGCAGTGCGCTCAATGCGCTAATGATGCTTTCAGGGATCGCGACTGAGGCTCACCGTTGGCAGATTGAGGCTGGTAAGGACCTTATTGTGGTCGATACGCGTAAAACGGCACCGGGTTTGCGAGTAATGTCCAAATATGCGGTTGCGATAGGTGGTGCGAGCAATCATCGGTATGGCTTGTACGATATGGCGCTCGTCAAAGATAATCACCTGACCTTTTTGGGTAGCATTACCAAGACGGTTGTCGCTCTTCGCTCGGCCGCTTTTGATCTGAAGCTAGAGGTCGAGGCCGACACAGTCGAACAAGCGGTAGAAGCTGCACTTTCAGGGGCTGATATGGTGCTGTTGGATAACATGGATGACGAAACTCTCGCGGCCGCTGTGGCTGCTGTGCGTGAGGTTTCCAGGAAAACAGGTCTGCCGGTACTCACAGAGGCCAGCGGGTCGATCACCTTCGATCGCCTGGCGCGATTGCGCGCAACCGGTGTTGATAGGGTGTCTTCAAGCGCCTTGACGCTTGCTGCGCCTATCGATTTTGGACTCGACGAATTGGCGCGATGACATGAACGCTATTACGGGAATTCCTATCGTTGACTGGGCCTTGGGTCTTCTGGACACCTGGGGCTATCACCTGGTCGTATTCTTCACCATCTTTGAGAACGTTTTTCTGATAGGTACGTTTACGCCGGGAGATACGGTCGTGATCTCTGCGGCGTTTATGGCCTCGCCCGAGCGCAGCACGCTCTCTCTTTGGCTGGTATGGACGCTTTCCGTGATTGGAACAATGATCGGCTGCAACATATCGTATCTATTTGGGAGGAAGGGCGGGCGCCCCGCGCTGACGAAGCATGGCCACCGCTTCCACTTTACAGAAGAGCGTATCGCGCAAGCCGAGGCGTACTTCAACATCTATGGTCCCCGGGCGCTCTTCTTTTCGCGGTTTGCCACAGGGCTCAAGCACTTCGTTCCTGTCATTGCGGGGGCAAGCAGGATGCCCATTCTCCACTTCCAGGGGTGGACGTTGCTCTCCGCGATAGCCCAGACTTCATTGATGGTCGCAATCGGCGTTTTTGTCGGCGAGAACTTCGACTGGGCGCTTAATGTGGCGCGCGGTTTCGGTGTACTCGGATTGATCATCTTTACCAGCTTGGCGGTTCTTCTTGTCCTGGGGCGCAGACGCTATTTCGCTCACCGAAGGGAAGAGGTGCTCGAGGAGTACCTTCATGAAAAGGACGAGCACGCTCACCAGGATGACGATGCGGTACCACACTCTGCTGCCTCGGAAAAGAAAGATGATTCATGAGCAGCCGACAGTTGATCTTGGAGGCTCTTCGAGAGGCCCGAGGAACCGTGGTTTCAGGAGAGTTTCTTGCCTCGCGACTGGGAATCAGCCGGGCGGCGGTGGCCAAGCACATCAAGGCGCTAAGAGCGCTCGGGTATGAGGTATCCGCATTCACGGGTTCGGGATACTCAATGTCAATGGCCCCGGATATTCCGCTGCCGGCAGAGGTCGCCGCTTTGGTCAGTGAGCCGCTGTGGGTTCGTTTTGAAGGCGGCGCTTCGACCGGCTCGACCAACGATGACGCTCGAAAGCTCGCGGCAAAGGGCTGCCCTTCCGGCACGGTTGTTCTCGCTTCGCACCAGCAGAAGGGGCGTGGGCGCTTTGGGCGAAACTGGGAGTCCCCCGAAGGAGGCGTGTATCTCTCGGCGGTGCTAAGGCCACAGATCGCGCTCGCCGATCTGGCTCCGATTGCGCTGGTCATCTCAGTTGGTGTCGCCAGGGGACTCAGGCGCCTGGGCGCAGATGCGAAGCTCAAGTGGCCAAACGACCTCGTGATCGGCTCGCGCAAGGTTGCCGGCATACTGGTAGAGGTTTCCGCCGAGGTGGACCAGGTAGAGTGGATAGTCGCGGGCGTAGGCGTGAATGTCAGGCCGGGCTCTGGCCGCCTTGAGGGGGCCGCTTACTTGTCGGAGGCGGTTGGCAAGCAGGATCGGCTTTTGCTTCCTGCAGTTGCGGCAGCCATTTTGGATGGGGTGGCCTCGGCGTACATCCACTTCGAGAGGGACGGTTTCGAGGCTTTACGTGCCGAGTATGAGAGCCTGTCGACACTTACAGGCGAGGAGGTGGTCGTTCGAGATATTGCGGGCGCCATCTGCAGTTCGGGGAGGGCCCGTGGAATCGACCACACGGGACGCCTGCTTGTCGAGGACTACTCCGGGAAAAAGGTGGCCCTCTCGGCGGGCGACGTCACGCTGAAAGGCGCTCGTTGACACTGCATGCAGGTCTGGTATTGTAAACCGCATTCTAATAGCGAGTTTACAAACGGAGGCACAGCATGCGTGAGGGCACAGCAAAGAGAGGTCGTAGCTACTTCAGCGTCAGGGAGATAACCGTAATCGGCCTGTTCGCCGCGATGATAGCCGCCTCGGCATGGATTACGATTCCGCTAGGTACAGTGCCCATAACCCTCCAGGTATTCGCGGTCCTGCTTGCCGGACTGCTCCTAAGGCCCGTTCCCGCGCTTGCGGCGATAGGAGCCTATCTGCTGCTTGGCGCGGCCGGCGTTCCGGTGTTCGCGAACTTCGCTTCCGGCATGGGGGTTTTGTTGGGCCCGACCGGCGGCTATCTTTTCGGGTTTGCCGCCGCCGCGCTCCTGGTCTCGCTTATCTGCCGCGCTCTTGTCTCGAAAATCGGTCAGCTGGCAGCGGATGCAATAGGGTGCGCCGTCGGCATCGTAGTGATTTACCTGCTGGGCTGGTTTCAGCTCATGATGGTGCTGGGCCTCTCTCCATCTGCAGCTTTCGTGGCGGGAGTCGCGCCATTCATCGCGCTCGATGCCGCTAAAGCCGTTGTTGCCGTGGGCGTGGCCGCTTCACTGCGTCGAGCAGGCGTGGCAGTGGTCAACTCCCAGGCGTAAACACCCTTATCGCTTGCCATGTCAGACCCTCTGGTTATGATTGCTGAAGTAGATCAGCAACCGATATCCGAGAGGGACAAGCAATGGGCCGACCGTTTACCTTCGTACACGCCGGAGATGTGCACCTTGACGCGCCCTTTGCCGGCATAAGCGCCAGAGACGACAGAGTGCGCGAGACCTTGGTGCGCGCCACATACGAGGCTTTCGACAAGATAGCTACTATCGCCATTGAGAGCCGCGTAGCGTTTGTGCTTCTCTCGGGAGATGTCTATAACAGCCGAGACAAGAGCGTGAGAGCCCAGTTTCGCTTCCGTTCAGTGATGGAGCGACTCGACAGTGCGGGCATCCAGGTGTATCTGGTCCACGGTAACCACGATCCCGCCGACGGGTTCTCGGCGGGTCTCAAGATGCCGGACAACGTCCGCTACTTTGATTGCGCCACGGTTGAGCGCATCGAGCATCGGGATACCGAAGGCCGAGTTCTCTGCGCGCTCTACGGCCAAGGCTATCGCACGGCGGCGGTGACGGAGAATCTGGCGAAGAGGTTTTCACGCAACGACGCCGATGAGACCGCGATTGGCGTATTGCACGCGAACGTAGGCGGCCAGATGGATTACGAGCCATATGCGCCGTGCTCGCTCGATGACCTTCGGGCTGCGCGGATGGACTACTGGGCGCTCGGTCACATTCACAAGCCGGCCGATCTCGCCGAGAATCCACGCATTCGTTATTGCGGGAGCCCCCAAGGGCTGAATCCGAAGGAGACGGGAGCGCACGGGTGCTGGATCGTGACGATGGACAGGGGCAAGGTGCTCTCCGAGAGGTTCGTCGAAACAGCCTCGGTGCGCTGGGAGCGCGCGGACATCGATGTTCTCGGCGTATCTGATATTGAAGGCCTCACCTCCGCGATCAGGGACGCGTGCGAAGATAAAAGTCGGGAGGCAAACGGTCTTCCTGTCATCTTGCGCGTGTACCTTAAAGGTCGAAGTGAGGTCTACCAGCACGTTTCCAGGGGCTTTGCGCTGGACGAACTCGTTGAGGAGCTTCGGGAAGAGCAGCTACAGCGCTCACCATGGGTGTGGATTCAGAGGGCGTACAACCAGATCGAGCCTGAGCTGGATATAGATTTTCTTCGGGATGCCGAAGATTTCACCGGGGACATGATCCGAATCGCAGATGAGATGCTGACTCCGGCGACGGCGCGAAAGCTCCTCGATGAAGCGCTCGAAGATCTCGACAAGGCTCTCAAATGCTTTGACAGCGACGCCGAGGAGCTGGTTCAGCGGGCCCGCAACCTGGCGGTAGGTCGATTCATGACGGAGGATGACAGATGAGACTCAAGCGCGTCGAGGTCACGCGATTCGGCCGGTTGCAGCACTCATCGTTCGGGGATTTCTCGGAAGGGCTCAACGTCGTGGTCGGACCGAATGAGGCCGGCAAGACCACGATCGTCAACTTCGTCCGGCAGGCGCTCTTTGGGTATGTCGGCAAGCGGAAGGCCGAGTCGCCCTACCTATCTTTGGCGGGAAAACGCCTCGGGCGTCTTGTTTTTACCGACGATAATGGCGAGTGGTCTATCGAGCGAATCGAGGGAGCACACGGCGGGGCGGTCAAAGTTACCACCCTGGAGGGCTCGGAGTATCCGGATCTTCTGGGTTGCCTGACAAAGGGCGTGATTGAAGGGACGTACAGGGTGGTGTTTGGCTTCGGACTCTCGGAGCTCGCCCAGATCGAGGACGGCCGCATGTCCGGGGATGGCGTGCTCTCTCGGCTTTATGCAGCGCAAACCGGCTCAGCGGTAAGTCCTGCGGATGTCAAAAAGGAGTTCGAAAAAGCGACTGCCACCTTGAAGACTCAGTACAACAAGCTCAAGGCAGAGATCAAGGAGCTAAGCGGCGAGCTTGCCCAGCTTGAGGCAGCCGCAGCCGATTTCGCCTCCGAGCGGCAACGCCTCGATGAGCTGGGCGTCAGGCTGGGTGAGGCGCTAGAGACGCGCGAGAAAGCGCGCTCAGCGTCCCATCAGTACGCCCTGGCGATCGAACGCTTCGAGAACGGGAAAAGGCGCCTGGTTGAGATAGCTGAAGAGATGGAGGGGTATGAGTCCGAGTATGCCGAGAAGCTTGCACAGCTGCAGCAAGTCACTGTGGACCAGAGAGTTTTAGAGCGCGCTTCCCAGCTGGAGCCGGTCATCGCCGAGCTCTCAGGCTTTCGCCAGAGGCTTGCCGCTATTGGCGCTCACGATCAGGAGCTCGCAGCGCTATCCGCAAAAGCCGAGCGCATCTTGTCTGACGTCGCTCTAGATTCAGCTCAGGCTTCCGAAGCGGACATAGGTCCGGAGACGATGGCGGGAATCGAGAAGTGGCGCGAGCAGCTCGCTGGATTTCAGGCCGCTTGTGATCTGAGCTCCAGGGATGCCGATGAGGCGGAGATGGCGCTCAGGTGCTTTACGCCTCCACCTGCTGTTGCCGCTGAGATGACTTCGCCTCAAAGGCTCCCAGCAGCCATTTTGTTTGGCGTGGGGTTGCTGCTCCTTCTCGCCGGTGCCCTCCTCGGCGAGGTCCTTCTCGCCGTAGCCGGATTTGCGCTGGCTGCACTTGGTGTCGGCTTGCACCTCTGGCTTGCTCGGGGAAGCGGGGCCGCAGTGACTAGCGACCTCTCGGCAGGCAATCTCGAGGCGCAGGCTATGACCGCTCGGAAGAAGGCCGAAGCACACGTCGAGAGGCTCAGTGATGTTCGGGGTGAGTGGAGAACGTGGCTTGGCGCCCGGGGGCTGGCGTTCTCAGGCGAGGATCCGGCGGCTGTGTCTACCGTCGCCTCGGCGATAAAGCAGTGGCGAGATGTGTGCCTCGACAGCGACAAGGTGCTAAACGCCAGAGCCAGGGATGAAGAGTGGTGCCAGCAGTATAAAGGGCGGCTGAGTGCCGCAGGTGGGGATCTCGCACCCGGGCTAAGCGATTCAGAGCTCCAGGATGTGCCCATGCACGCGGAGGCGCTTCGCAAAAAGCTCAATGAGACCATGGTGGCTGCACGGGCCCGTGAGGCCGCCGCTCGCGATGCGGATCGTCTAAAAGGCCTTATCGAAAGCGCAAAGCGAAAGCGGGAGAATAGCGCTTCGGAGATCGAAGACGTGCTGGCTAGTTGCGATGTCGCGACGGATGAGGAGTGGCAGTTGAGTTCGCTGGCCGAGAGCGCCGGCGAAGTTTTGCGCAAGGCAAACGAGGATTACGACACATTGCACCAGGAGCACACGGCACTGACTCAAGTACTTGATTTGGCGACGCAGGATTCCACGATGGCAGAGAGGCGATTGCGGCTCGCCGAGGCGCAAGAGCGAAGAGCCGAGCTTGTCGACAGCTATGCGGCCTCAGCGATTGCGGCTCGCCTGATCGCGTGCGCCCAGGATCACCATCGGCAAGCGCGTCAGCCCGAGGTGATTCGCAAAGCTGGCGAGATATTCACCAGGATCACCGCCGGCAAGTATTCCGGCATAGCCGCTCCCGACGAGGGAGGGTTTATGGTCTTCGATCAGCAAACGGAGGCGATTCCTTCATCCGAGCTTTCGACCGGAACGGTTCAGCAGCTCTACCTAGCGCTGCGTTTTGCACTGGTAGAGACGTTGTACGGCATAGGTGAAGGGCTACCGGTTCTGATGGACGACATTCTGGTGAACGCCGATCCGGTGCGAAGAGAGCGCACAGCTAAGGCGATCTCGGAGCTCTCGTCGAAAAGGCAGGTCATACTCTTTACCTGTCATCCCGACACCGCCGAACTGTTTGAGCAGATCCATCCGTCTACCACTCGGATCAATCTTTGAGTGACGGCAACCTGAAGGTGAACCGGGCTCCGCGGCCTTCTATGTTGGTCGCGGTAATCTCTCCTGCATGACGCACGATGATGGAGCGGGCGATGGCGAGCCCCAAACCGGCGCCTCCGGTAGCGCGGTCCCGGCTCGTCTGAGCGCGATAGAAGCGGTCGAATATGTAGGGCAGGGACTCTTCCGGAATGCCAGGGCCTTCATCGGAGACGGAAACCAGCGTGTGAGTTTCGTCGCGACCGAGCTCCAGAGTCACCCTCCCTCCGGCAGGCGTGTGTCGCACAGCGTTATCGACGATGTTGGTTATCACCTGCTGCAGACGATCGGGATCGCCGAGAACCGCGGGCGGGTTTCCGCTCAGCGATATCGTTACCTGCCGCTCTGCGGCGTTGTGCGCGAGGCCTTCGATTGCGCCTTGCGCGACCTCAAGCAGGTTGACTCTTCGCATGGGCAACTCGCCGGTGGCACCCTCTATGCGCTGTAGCGCCAGCAGGTCTTCTGCAAGCCGAGCTAGACGCTTTGACTCCCTTACGATCGTGGCGAGAAATCGCCGTCTGTCGGACTCCGGGATGTCATTTTCGAGTAGAGTTTCGGCCGTGCCACGAATTGCCGTCAGTGGACTTTTCAGTTCGTGACTGACATCCGAAACAAACTGCGATTTTCGCCGCTCCTCCTTGACCAGTTCGGCGACGATGCTGCCCACCTGGTCGGCCATCGTGTTGAAAGCCTCGCCGGCGGCTCTGGTTTCGCGTGGGCCCTCGGGCCGCACCCGGACTCCAAGGTCACCCGCCGCAAAAGCCTCGGCGCCGACCTCGAGTTTCCGCAGAGGCCCAGATAGCCAGCGCGCGAGAGTTTCCGCGAGCAGCAAAGTGGCTATCGCGAACACGATTGCCAGGAGCACAAGAGTGCCAAGGTAGTCTTGCAGGAGTGTTGCGATCGAGAAGGTGCGCGCCGAGACATAAGCGACGCCCTCTACTCCGCCATCGCGGATGATGGGGATCGCGTTGAAAAGCTCCAGTCGTCCGTCCGGAGCGCTAGTCATCCGCTGACCCCGCTCTCCCTCGAGCGCCATGCGGACCTCGGGGCGCTGCGAGTAGTTTATGCGGGCCTCGCTCGCATCGAAGGAGCTCGCGACGAGGTTGCCGTCGCTGTCGAGCACGATAAGGCTCGAGTTGACCTCAAGTGCTGATTCGCGCAACGCCTCCGAGAGATCCTGGTGCTCCTCAATTCCGATCGAGGCCGTCATCGCCGCTACCAGCCCGGCTTCACTTTTAAGTCTCTCTTCAAGCTTGCGCACGCCATAAGCTTGCAGCTCATTCAGGAAGTACCATGAAAGAGGTCCCGCGGAGAGCAAAGCCACAGTCAGAAGTGACAGCAACATTCGTGTTCTTATCGAAGTACGCAAGGTGTTTTCCTCGGCAGCTTTAGGGGTCAGGGCTGTATCCGGTAGCCGTAACCCCTTACTGTTTCTATGACAGACGGATCGATTCCCGCTGATTCCAGCTTGTCCCTCAAGCGCTTAATGTGTGTGTCGACGGTTTTTGTCTCGACAATGTACTCCCACTTCCACGCTTGCTTGAGGAGATGTTCCCGGCTAAGCACGATTCCCGGACGGCGCATCAATGCGGCGAGCAACTCGAATTCGCGCGGGGTCAATTCGATGGGTGTTTCACCGTGATAGGCACTGTGAGTTCCTTCGTCCAGCAGGATCTCCGAGGCCACAAGCTTCCCTGCAGATACCTCGCTCTCTTGAGCGTTGCGGCTGGAGCGGCGTAAAAGCGCTCGCACCCGTGCCTGTAACTCGCGGATACCGAAGGGTTTTGCAAGATAGTCATCTCCGCCGATCTCCAGGCCTACAACCTTGTCGAGCTCGGTGTCTCGAGCGGACAAAAAGAGCAGCGGTACATCGCAGCGCGACCGAATCCTTCGGCAGACCTCATAGCCGTCGATGCCCGGGAGCATGATATCGAGGATAACCAGGTCGAAGGGAGAGTTCTCGGCGAGAGTGACTGCGGTGTCACCGTCGGTAGCGGTGACGACCTCGTAGCCCTCCTTTTGCAGGTTGTAGGATATAAAGTCGAGAATCGCTTGCTCGTCATCGACGACAAGTACTCTGGGAAGGGGCTCACTTGCTGTCATCCCAAAATCTCCATCCAATAGGCGCCTGTTGCCTTTGCTGATGATAACATTGAACAAGTGTCGAGACTTATCCGCAAGGCGCCTGGGCTGCTGAGGCCTTTGCTCTGCCCGTCTTTTGAGAGGGAAGATAGATGATCCTAGCTATCGATGTTGGGAACACCCAAACAGTGTTCGGGCTTTTTTCGGCAACACCCGCAGCTGATCCCGGCGTCGGGTATGCGCTGGACTCCTGCTGGAGAGTATCCACGAACTCGCTTCTGACCGCCGATGAGTTGCGCGTGAAGTTGGGAATGCTGCTCCAAGCGGGAGGAAGAGGCTGGAGCGACGTCGATGCCTGCGTGCTCGCCAGTGTCGTTCCTCGGCTTACGGCCGTTTACCAGGAGCTGGCGATAACCGCTACCGGAATGGCGCCGATGACAGTAGGGCCTGGCCTAAAAACGGGCATGTCTGTTCGATATGACAACCCGCATGAGGTTGGAGCCGACCGCATCGCCAATAGCGTCGCAGCATTCGCGGAGTTTGGAGGGCCTGCGGTAATCGTCGATTTTGGAACCGCAACTACCCTTGATGTGATCGATGGAACCGGTGCTTATCTCGGCGGAGCTATCGCGCCTGGGGTGGAGACGAGCGCCGAGGCCCTGTTCAGCAAGGCCGCACGCCTGTCAGTGGTGGATCTCGAGGCTCCTTCGCGTGTCATTGGAACCAATACTCGCGCCAGTGTTCAGGCAGGCCTAGTCTTGGGCGAAGCGGTGATGATAGACGGGCTTGTCCGCCGAATCTGGGAAGAGCTTGGCACGCAAACGCCGGTGTTGGCCACCGGAGGACTGGCCGAGAAGATGGCCGATATATGCGAGACGATAACTCACGTTGATGCCGATCTGACCCTGAAGGGGCTTATCTTGATATATGCACGCAACACTGGGGCCGAATCGTGAAGTTCTTTCGCGTGGGCGACAAAGTCCTGAGTCGCGAGAAGCTCATCACCGCTATCGAAAAGATCCTTGCGGAGAGGGAGGCTGGCGCAACTCAGGAGGAGGTGGCACGATCTTTTGGCGTGCAGCGCACCTTTATCTCCTTCCTGGAGTCTTTGGGCGAGATCCGGCGTGGGCCCAAAGTCGCGCTTGTGGGCTTTCCGGTCGCCAATCCCTCGTGCGTCGAAGAGCTAGGTGAGCGCAAGGGGCTGGACATGGTGCTCGTGTTCTCCCAGGAACAGAGGGAGAACATCGAGACAGAGGCGGGATACGACGTGTTCAACCGCCTTCTCGAGACGCTTGCTGCGCTAAGAGAGTTCGATGTGGTGCTCCTGCTGGCCAGCGATTGGCGCATCGAGCTTATGAAGCGCGTTCTTGGCGCCGAGGTTATCGGTATTCCCCTTGGCTCGACACCGCTTCGCTCAGACGTGGAGGTCGATCTCGGCGAGCTGGAGCGAGTGATCGACGATGTGCTGTCAGCTCGTGCTCGCAAACCGCGTGCAGGGAGTGTCAGCGCCGCACTGATGGAGGCGGCAAAGATGGCTGAGAGGTGGTCTGAATCAAGGAAGTCCTGAGTGTATCGATCGGCTCGGCGAAGCGCGACCATAGTGTGGAGATCGACCTTGCGGGCGAGCGCTTCAAGATAGGCCGAATGGGCACAGACGGCTCTTTGGAGCGGGCAGCCGCGATCTTCTCCGAGTACGACGGGAAGGTTTCCGCCTTTGGCATGGGCGGAATCGACATGTACCTCAAAGCGGCTGGCAAGAGATACTACTTCCGGGAGGCCAGAAAGCTTGGAGCGGCGGCCGGCTCGACTCCGATTGTCGATGGCAGCGGCCTGAAAGGCGCGATCGAAGCAGGCGTTATCCGCTACCTGCGCGATGAGCACGGCCTTGAGTTTCGAGACAAGAAGGTCCTTGTGACTTCGGCGGTCGATCGATGGGGTTTGGCCGAGGCCCTCCGTGACGAAGGATGTCAGATGATCTTCGGCGACCTTATATATGCGCTGGGAGTACCTGTTCCGATCAAACGCTGGTCCTCGCTCGTGATGTCGATAAAAATATTGGCTCCGATTGCAGCGCAGATGCCGTTTTCCTGGCTCTATCCCACAGGCGGAGAGCAGGAGAGGGCACCTAAAAGCGAGCCCTCGGTCGAGCGGCTCTACCAGTGGGCGGACATCATCGCCGGGGATTGGCAGTACGTCAGGAAGTTCATGCCTCGGGATATGCGAGGCAAGTGGGTGATCACCAACACCACTACTCCTGCAGATGTGGAGCTTTGCGCCAGCCGAGGAGTGGAGTTGCTGGTCGCCACTACACCACGGTTCGAGGGCAGGACTTTCGGGGCCAACGTCCTCGAGGCGGTTATGGTGGCCTATGCAGGTGCTTCCGGAGAGCTTGCAGAGGAAGAATACCTGGAGCTCCTGGGGACTTTTGGATTTAAGCCCGATCTCTCCTGGCTCGGCCCATAAATTGCTAATGCATGTTATGAGTTTTTGGAATTGTTACCTGACGTATTCGGTGTTATCATATCACCGTTCAGGCAGGTAGCTCTAAAACTAGGTGCGTGCTTCTGGCTGTTTATACTGGCCGAGGCTCTCTGGTTGTCTTCGCAAAAAGTGCGACGACGAGTTGCTGAAAGGAGTCGCGGAAGTGAACAAACGAGCCCGTAATCGCCTCATAGGAATCAGCGTCATTGTCGTTTTCGCCGTTGCGGCGATTCTGGTAGGAGCCGGACCGGATGGGGCGTATTCGAGAACCGTCAGCGAAGTCGCTGGTAAAACCGAGTTTTCCGGGGATAGGGTCAGGGTTACGGGTACCGTGATAGAAGGTTCCTGGAACCGTAGGACCGATCCGATGATCTTCGATATTCGCAATGAGGGGGCTACTGATGGCCCACAAATCCGAGTTGAGTATGTGGGGAATGTTCCGGCAACTTTTGGTGATGGGGTAGTTGCAATCATTACCGGCACTCTCGATGATGGCAGCACCAAAATTACCTCTGACACGATGGTCACCCAATGTCCTTCGCGCTACGAGTCTATCGAAGGCGCCATTAGTGTTGACGACCTGTTGGCCAGCACCGGAGGCGGCTATAGGATGGTCACCGGATTCGTGGTCGCTGGCAGCATAAAGCCCGTAACCGAGGAGTTCCGTTTCAAGGTCCAAAATACCAATAGCGGAGGAAGCCAGGTTCCGATCATCTATCAAGGTGCACTTCCCAGCGGAATGGACTCGGGGTCCCAGGTGGTTTTTGGTGGAGAGATGGATGAAAATGGAGCGTTTGTCGCTGTAACTGTCTCTCTTTCCGAGGCCGAGCAGCAGTAATATTTTTTCTTCAGGTCTAACTTGTTTGCCCCGATTGTAATGGAGTTACCGGAGCCTAGGTAATTCGCCGTGCCCAATTGAAGGGAGCGTCAGTAAGTATATGACTACAGTTGGAAGCTTGTTTATGGGCCTTGCGCTTGTGTCCACCGTAGTGTCTATCGTAGCCCTTTTCTGGGGGCGTTCTTTGGGGCCCAAGGAAGGTGAAGGAGCTACCAATCTCGGGTATTATGCGACTTTCATTGCTACCGGCGCGGCGACCGTTGCATGCGGAATCGTCGTTGCGGCTTTCCTTCGAGAAGACTTTACCTTCATGTATGTGGCGCAACATCATCCCACCGATGTCTCGCCCTTGCGCTGGCTATTTCAACTCTCTGCGATATGGGCTGGCCGCGAAGGCTCTTTCATGTTTTGGATGTGGTTGATCACGCTCTTCGGGGCATACGTTGCATGGAAGCGCTTCCCATACACCGATCAGCTCTCCAACATCGCAATAGCGATAATCAATGTCGTGCAAGGCATCTTCCTGGCCAAGCTCTTCACCGAGGGCCATGATCCGTTCAAGGTCTCCCCACCAGAGTGGTTTGGACCTGGTGGCGAACTTCTAACCACTACCGCCATGAACCCACTGTTGCAGCACTGGGCGATGATTCTGCATCCCCCCACGCTTTTTATTGGCTACGCAGGGTTTACGGTGCCTTTCGCCTTTGCCATGGCTGCGCTTTTTGTCAATGACGGATCCAAGGAATGGGTTCTTCGTTCCGACAGGATCACCGTATTTGCGTGGCTCTTTCTTGCCCTTGGTAACGGAATCGGTGCCATCTGGGCATACGTCGTGCTGGGCTGGGGAGGCTACTGGGCCTGGGATCCGGTGGAAAACGCATCCTTGATTCCACAGCTTACGGGTATCGCCTTGCTTCATGCTTTCACGGTGTATCGGAAGCGGGAAGGCTTCAAATGGTGGTCGGTGATGATGGCGGCGGTGACATTCGCTGCGTGTATCCTTGGCACATTTATCGTACGCTCCGGAATAATTCAATCCGTACATGCGTTCCAAGAAGATCTTCTCTCGGCGTGGCTGTTTGGATTCATGATGGTATTGCCTATTGTGCTGGCAGCTATTGGTCTTTGGTATCGCGACGCCGAGTTTAGAAACGTCGATCAATTCGAATCGCTAACCTCGAAAGAGGCATCGTTCTACTTTACGAACGTCATCATGATTTTGTCATCGATCGTGATCGCGGCAATGACGTTGTCTCCCGCTTTCGGCGGCAGAGTTTACGGTCGCGATACCTTTGATGCCCTGGCTCATCCATTCGGTATCATTTTCGTGCTGCTGATGGCGGTGTGTCCCTATCTTTCCTGGCTCAAAACGGACACCGCGACTTTCTGGAAGCACTTCAGGTGGCCTGCGATCAGCGCGGCGGTCCTCAGCGTTCCGTTGATGGCTATCT
>JAGXSC010000052.1 GCA_018334075.1 Actinomycetota bacterium | reverse complement strand
CGCATGCAGCAGGACGCGCAGCAGAGGAGGGTCCGACAGCGTCGGCTGATGACGCACCCGGCGCCCCACTCCCGCCTGGCGCCGCCTGTCGACAGCGCATTCGCTTCCTTCGCCACGATGAGCCGCGGTGCCCTTCTCGTGTTGACTATTTTCCTTTGGTGCCGGCTGTGCCCGGCCGTTCTTCTTGCTCATCAGATGCCCTCAAGTGGTTGGTACGCAGCTAATGCTGCTTTTCGTATAGCAACTCGTTTGGAAATGGAGCTGCTGCCTGAACGCATGCACTGAACGGGAGAGCCCACCACCCTCTGGAGCCCCACATGCAGGTTCGAGAGGGCAAACCGCTGTATGCCCTGATTCGAACCGTCTCCGACCCGCAGCGCAAGCGCGGGGTTACCAAGTGCCTCGGCGCGGTGACAAAGGCGGTGAGCGACCATCGAGCCCTCCGACGGCTACGGCTCTCTGGGGGTTTGGCAGCTGTCCTGCGGCCGCAGCGAGTCTCAGTAGGCGCCTGCGGCATTGAGGTCGCCTGCCTTTTTAAACAGGTCCGCTAGACTACGGTCACCGAAAGACGTACTCCACTCACGAGCTTGGTCGGCTTGTGGCGTGAAGTGGCTTATCCGCCAAGAAAGGAGCGACCATGTCCACCCCCTCGCATCTGGGCGGGTCTAGCGTTTCTGCTCGCACCGTCACCCCATCTTTGCAGCTCGCCAAGCTGGCGGAGTTGCTCGCTAGGGCGCTTGCGTCTACCGACACCTCTGCACAGTCAGCGCTTGCGCTGCTGAGCCTGCGCGGCGGCCAGGTCGTCGTGAACATGCACGGCGTTCTGTATCGCCTGTTTCAAGACCCCGAATTCAGCAAGCAGTTTGCGCCCGGCGAAGGCAGCGGCTTCATCCGCGACATGACGCCTCTGCCTGGCGGCACCACAGCGCGGGTGGGCGGTCGCCTACAGCACGCAACGGAGGCTGCGACCGCCAAGAACCTCGAGAAAGTCCACCAACTCGTCTGCGCCCTGGTGGATGAGACGTTGAAAGACGTCGAGGCGGCCTCGCTAGCCCTGGCTTCGATGGACGAAGCCCTTGAACGAATGGCTGTTTCGCTCAAAGAGCGCAGGCCGTTCATGCCGCCGACGGCCTCGCTCGTGCCAGTGGTCTTTGCCTCGAACGACCGACGAGCCGACGAACGAAGCAAGGACATCGGCAAGGTGCTGACGGCCATCGAAACTGTCGACGGCCCCGACAGGCTCGAACTGCTGTGTCGGGGCATTGCCCAGAAGCTGCGCAAGCAGGGGATGGAGGACGATGAGGTCGAGGAGACGCTCAACGCCATCCGAGCGCAGCGCAACCGCCCGGGAAGCCAAATCCGAGACTTCCTGGATTTCCTCGACGATGAGGCGCTGGCGCGCGTGCGGCTGCAGGTGACGATGAGCCTGATGGATGCGCTCAGTGCTCAGAGCTCGATGCCGGGCTTCAAGACCTACGTGCAGCGCGTCAAGGACTGCTTCGCCTGGTTTGCCAGCACCAAAGGGTCGGCACTTGTGCTGGATTCGAGCCTGGTTTACGGACAGCAAAATGTGTCCGACCTGGCCGAGCATTTGCGCCGGGCACTGTTCTATTCGTGCCTTCCGGTCTGGGCCGAAGGCTCCGCACAGCTCTTCGAGACCCGTTCAGAGCCTGAGCAGGGGGTGGCTACGCTTCGCGAAGTCTCTTATCGCTTTCGGGTCAACGGCGACAACCCGCAGACGGGGAAGTCGGCGTTCGAGTCGCGCCTTGACCGGCTGCAGGAGCGCCTGCTTGCGAGCAAGGAGATGGAGGCCTTCGTTCGACGCGATATCGCAGAGCTTGTCTTTCTCTACCTCGTCGTTCCAGAAAGCGCGCAGCAAGACACCCGAGTCGATGTAGCCGCGCAAGCCACCCACATCGCCGAGCAGCTAAAGACGGAGCCCGTTGTGACCCTGCGGCGCATGCACATGGCCCTTGTCGAGCGGGCCCCAGTCGTGGACGCCCTTGCCGGGGAGCTCATCGCGCTGTTGCGCAGCAAGGCCAACAGAGTCGTTGCGAGCGCCAACGACCGCGCAGAGCGGTTCACGGTGTCGCTGCATCGTGGCATCGTCAACTGGGAAGCTGTCGACTCGATTGGCCAGAAGACGGACATCCTCGTCAAGGCCGAGCGAGGCGATGACTCCATTGCCTGGTTCGAGCACCTGACCATCTCGCAAGACCCAGTCGTGCCCGGCAGTGTTGCCTCGTACACGGTTCGGACCGAGCTGAAGGAGCGCTCACTCACGGTCGCCGGCGATGCGCACAGCGTTGCCATGAAGCGCGAGGCGGCGTATCCGACCCTGCCAATTCGCTTCGTGCCCTACCGCTGGCTTACCAAGGAAAAGGCCTGGGTTGCAGACCTGCCCGAAGAAGGCTATTTCCAGACCGGCGCCGGCATCGAGGTTCAGTACGACCTCAGGATGCTCCAGCTGAGGCACGAGAGCAATGAGCAGGAGAAGGCCCGCTCAGAGCAGCTTCGCAGCGCCAGCATCGCCGCCTTCGCCCTGACCCTGTATGTCGTGCTGTGGGAGCTCCAAAAGAGAGTGCGCGCCGACAAGCCTGAAGTCGCACTGAGCATGGTGCGCTTGCAGCACACGGGCCGAAAGCTCAAGCGCGAGGACAACGCCCGGGACCCGAACACTGTGGTGTATGCCGTGAGCCAAGCCCTCGAGAAGGCGCTCGCCCGCGAAGGCGGGGTAAAACTGCAGGGGCTGACGACTCAGGCCGAGGACGGGGGCAGCCCCAGCAGTCTGGTCTGGAAGCGCAAGGGTGCGCTTCACGCATTGCTTGGCGGTCAGCCGATGCAGTTCTCGCTCGAAGGCCCCCTCGACAAGGTGGCGTTGCTGACCTACGTCACCCGCCCCTGCGACTCCCACCCCCTGCATGCGGACGCCGACGGCTTTATCTTCGTCAGCCGCACCTACACCGCCGAGCGCCAGGGGGACACGGCCATCCTTCGCGCACTGCGAATGCGCTCGCGCCTCGCGGAGAGCCGCCAGGAGTTCAAGAATCCCCAACCCGTCCTTGAGGAACTTGCCCGCCTGCGCAGCGAGGGTTTCAAGCACGTCATGCTGCTGTCGCACCACTTTGGCAATCGCCATATCGGGCGTGCAGCCCAGAGGCATGCACCTCATGGAACTCTTGAGTTCCTGGACGCAGCCATGAAGCGGTTCGATGACCTGCACCTATACCCCCTGCGTCGGGATGTATTCCCCGCCACCAGGCTGCGCAAACGAGACAGCACTGAAAGCGGCTTCGAAGTCTTGAACTTCAAAGACCACCAAGCGATGTATGCGTCGCTCTCGCGGGACGTGATGCGCAGCGTGATGCCGGTCTACACCTTCGCCACGCTCGCTGTCGTCGGCGACGAGCGCGAGCGCCCTCAGTCAGGCTTTTGC
>JAGXSC010000051.1 GCA_018334075.1 Actinomycetota bacterium | reverse complement strand
GTCTCGCGAAGCGTCGACATCGTCGTCATCGAAGATACCTTTTGGGGACAATGCCTGAAAAGCGCGTAAGCGGCACGCTCGTAGGGGATCTCGGAGCCGAAAAGAGCGAGGGACTGAGACGCTCCCGGCGAGAGGCGCTTTCTTGGGCGCAGTGACAGTATCTCATCGAGGTAGGTGCGCCGGTCCCCGAACTCGTCGATGTAGACACGGCGGGAAAAGGCCACCTCGCCAAACTCAGTGAGAATCGCACGTGACCTGGTATCCTTCACCCGCCAGCCCTCAGGCTTGTCGGCCAGCAGGCTCGCGTCGAATGCCTCCAGCGCCTCAGACATGGCGATGGCCAGTGCCGCCAGCAGGTCTTCAAGCACGCGTGTCTCGGTCTTCTCGAAATCCTCGAACAGGGCGATGCGGTCTAGACACAGCTCGACCAGCATCGACTTGAGCGCGGTATCATCGTGCATGCGAGTTTCCTTTCTTCTCTGGGTCTTCGACACACCAAGAGTAGAAGGAACCCCGCACTACGTCTCAAGACGACTTCGGGGTCACGCCCCCCTAAACCTTACGCGCTCCGACTTCGAACTTCGGGAGCGCTCAGGCAAATGGCGGGGTGGCTCGGCTGCGCGTTCCCTCAGCGCGCGCGGGGCTTTCTTCCCCCGGTCCCAAGGCGACTCATGAGGGCGTCGTCAGGCAGCCCATCCTTACTCCAGCCGCGTTGACGGTAGTAGTCGCGCTTGAGCGACTCGAGCGGCACGGCGCCTCTCCCGCCGACGTCTGACTCTTGCTCACGTGTCAGCCGCTCCGGCAGGGTGTCGGCCGAGCTGTCGACGCCGAAACGTGCCTGCAGCGCCCGCTCCAGATTGTAGGCGCGCTCGCCGACCGCCCAAAAACCGCCGAAGCCGTACCGCTCGCCGGTCGCGAGTTCGATCGCCCTGATGTGCGGGATAAGAGGCATGGGGATGCGGAGAAGGCCGCGTGGCGCGATGCGCATCAGCCGCAGCACAACGGACGCGTGCTGGAAGAGGATCGCAGCCGAGCGGCCCAAGGCGCCGCCGGGCGTTGCAACGAGCGAGCCGGGCATGACGCCGAGCGTGGTGAAAAGACAGCTCCCCGCCGAGGAAATCGCCTCCATGAGGTCTTGGAAGAGCACGACCAGCGCCGCCTTGCCCTTCGGTGAACGGCCGTCCATCTGCAGAGCGAGCCCCTCGAGGGCCACGCCGTAGCCGCCGCCGAGATGACACCCGCCGCGGTTAGCGACTGCGTACCCGAGACCCTGACCCACAGCCCTGCGCGGCTCGTACGCTGCGATTTCCAGGCCCTTCACATTCATGGCAAAATCGGCTCCACCGTAGCGCTCGGCCAGCGCCCGGCTTCCGTCGGCAAGCTCATCGCCCAGGCCGCGACGGTACGCGATGTCTTCGAAGATCGCCGCCAGCCCGTCGGTTCTGCCGAACTCCAGCCCGTTGTCCCACAGCCCCTGCTCGGCGGCTTCCATCGCGAACGAGATCGTCCCGCCCGTGCTCATTGTGTCCAGGCCAAGCTCGTCGAGTATCTCGTTCCATTCGATGATGCGGTCGAGGTCAGGGTTGTCGAGGTTGGCGCCGAGCAACACGAGCGTTTCGAGCTCGGGTCCCTTGATGCGCCGGCCATCGAGTTCAACCACTCTTCCGCAGCGGATCGGGCAGCTTGTGCAGCCGGCCGTATCCACGAGGCGCCGTGCCGCGAGGGCCTCCCCGTCGATCTCTCCCGCGCCATCGAAGCGTCCGTGCTTGAAGTTGCGGGTTGCGACAATTCCGAGATCTTGCATCGGCTTGAGGAACCCCGCGGTTCCTAGGCGCGGAAGTGAGTCGCCGGCGATCGGATGGGCTTTGAGCGCCGCGCTCCACGCTTTGATGTGCTTGCTGTAGCGCTCAGGCTCGGCGACGGGAGTCCTCCGGGTGCCCCAGGCGGCGATGCCTTTGAGGTTCTTCGAGCCGAACACCGCACCCATGCCGGCGCGGCCGGCGGCGCGGTCGTCTGAGAGAAGACACGCGTACGCGACGAGGTTCTCGCCGGCAGGCCCGGCGACGATGGTCCCGCAGCGCTTCCCGACGTCCTTGCGGAGCGCGTCCTGGGCTGCGGTTGTCCTGAGCCCCCAGACATCTGTGGCGTCGTGAACGGTCACGCCTTCCTCGGCGATCTCGAGCCAGACAGGCTGTGCGGCAGCGCCTGTCACGATCAGTGCATCGTAGCCCGCACGTTTGAGGTGCGTGCCGAACGAGCCCCCGCAGTTCGAAGTGGCGGGCAGGCCGGTGAGCGGCGAGCGAGCCGCAACGCTGAAGCGGGATGACGACGGTGCGCCGGTGCCGGTAAGCGGCCCCGTTGAGATGACCAGCACGTTCCCCGGCTCGAGCGGGCCGGCATCTGTGGGCAGGATGTCCGCGAGTATGCGTGCCGCCATCGCCTTTCCGCCGAGCCAGGTCCGGTACTCCTCATCGCTCCAGGGGTAATCGCGAATCTCGCCGCTGCTCAGGTCGACGGCGAGCACGCGGCCCATCCAGCCGCCCCGCAGCGTCATAGCGCACCTTCAAGGATCGCGACGAGCTCCTCGTAGGTCGGTTGTTTGACGTTCATCAAGAGCGCCGCGTCGTCGAGCGCCACAGACGCGATCTCGGGAAGCTGCTCGATGCTCACGCCTGCTTGCGTGAGCGTCAGCGGGAGGCCGGTGCGCTCATGCAGCTGCACGAGCAGTGCTCGCACAGCATCTATCGCGGCCTGCCCGCGCTCGGCGGGAGGCGTGGCGGCGTAGACATCGATTCCGGCGAGGTTCGGCAGGATCGCACCGTAGCGGTCGCACACGGCATCGCTGTTGTAAGCCATCCCGTGCGGGAGCAGCAGTGCCATGGCGTCTCCGTGCGCCACTTCGGCGACGGCTCCTACCGCATGCCCCATTGCGTGTACGATGCCGACCATCGAGTTACTGAAGGCCACGCCGGCCATGAGTGCTGCGTTGGCGAGCGCCAGGCGAGCGCGCTCGTCGTCGGGGCGGTCGAGGGCTTGCGGAAGATACTCGCGTATGAGGTCGAGCGCGGAGCGCGCGTAGTTCTCGGAGAGAGGATTGGCCTGTCGGCAGCTCACCGACTCCACAGCGTGGGTGAGCGCGTCCATCGCCGTCGATGCGGTCAACCGTGGCGGGAGCTTGAGGGTCATGCGCGGGTCGAGTATGGCCACGTCGGGCAGGAGCGAGAGCGACTGGAAGATCAGCTTGAGATGCCGATCGGTGTCTTTGATGACCGCTGCCGAGGTCGCCTCAGATCCGGTGCCCGCTGTGGTCGGGATGGCGATGAACGCAACACTCCGCCGCCCCCGAAGGCTCTCGGCGCCGCGGTACTGCATCAGGTCGGTTGCGCCGTGGGTGAGCACGATCGCCGCTCCCTTTGCGGTGTCCAGTACGGAGCCGCCGCCCACCGCGATGATCGCGTCCGCTTGCGTCTCTCGGAAGACCCGGGCCACCTCGTTGACCACGGCCACCGAGGAGTCCACCGGCACATCGGCGAAGACGGTCGCGACGGTCGCCTCGGTGTCCGCCAGCGCGTCGATCACGACGGTGGCGACCTTGAGGTCGAGGAGCTGTTCGTTCGTGAGCAGCAGCGGACGCGACACGCCGAGTGAGAGGAGCTCGAAGCCGATGTGCTCGATCGCTCGGCTTCCCGAGAGGATCTTTGCCGAGTTCTGGAACTCGTAGTAGGCGGGAATCAAGGGCGCTCTCCTGAATCGATTGTCACGTTCGAGTGCAGTAGGTTCGCATAGGCGACCAGATGCCCCCGGCTGCGTT
>JAGXSC010000050.1 GCA_018334075.1 Actinomycetota bacterium | reverse complement strand
TTCTGCCGCCGTTGAAGGACAGATCTATGGCGGCTTTGTTGTGGTCAGAGCCTGCCGAGAGGATGCTGGAGATCATTATTATGATCAGGATGATTGGCGTCAGGATGGAAGCGATGACCACGCTGATGGCTTTCCACGTCCGTTTGTCAGTGGCAAGGGCGACGGCGGCCTTGACCGCAAGAGTAATTGCTGCGGGAGCTGCCATTGAGCATCACCACCATTTCAGGTCGAACAGCGTGCCCTGATCCGGTTCCCGTTCCTGCTGCTCTCTCGCCAGACGTATGGATTTCTCCACGGCCTGCTCCAAAAATTCGGTGTCAAAGCCTGCCGATTGGTAGCCCTCCAGTATGGTGTTTAGGTAATAATCTGAGGGCGATCCGAAGGGATGTCCGTCATTCATAATATAGACCATGGCGGGAACAGTCTTGCCTCTCAGTTCTACTTCAAGAATCTCCTTGCGGTAGAAAGACGGGAATCCCTCATAGCGGTCGAGCGACTGCAGGTCACGCTCCTTCAGCTTCCACAGAAGAACAGGCACACTGTAGCCCTTGAGCGGCTCCACGGTTGCGACGGAGCTTCTCTGTCCGCCTCGGAACAGCAGCTCATAATCTTTGATCTCACTGGCGCCGACCACCTTGGCGGTCGGACAGCGGAATGCCATCTGCGGCAGATTGAGATTGCTGCCATAGGCAATATACAGGGTTTCTGATTTCATTTTTCTTCGTTCCTCCTTGCTACATTGACATAGAAAGACCGGGGCATTCGTCCTGCGCCCCGGCCTGTTCCTGCTCGTTTTCAATTGTTTCTTCCTGCCGCGGTATGGCCGCTTGAGCCGCCTCAGCCAGCTCCTTTTCTTTTTTCTGCCTTAACCGTTCCTTTTGCTGGAGGGCCTGTGCAGGGTCCTTCCAGGCGATGCAGCCGTCCAGATGCTCCAGCAGATGAAGCCGGGCGGTTTTGAATTCGTCACCGATAAGTCCCAGCCGAAGAAGCCAGGTTCGGAAGGTATATTTTTCGTTGGTGCTTCGGGTTTTCTGGCGGCTGGCGCACCGCTGGTTGAGAGCCTGTGCGGAGATGGCAAGGCAGAGCTGGATGTATGCCTTGATCTTGCCTGCGTGAGTGGTGGAATTAAAAAGCCGGAACTCGATAGTGCCCTTCTGGAACACACTGTGCAGGTTCAGGCAGTGGTACCGGCTGTTATGGTAATGCTCGCGGTGACCGTCGCCGCCATTGTACCAGATACGACTGACCTCGTTCAGGGTTTTCGGCTTTTTACGGTTGATTTCATCCAGAAAGCCCTGCTCCACCTTCTTGCAATACTGCCGCTCCCTTGCCACCTCCACCTGCATGGCCTTGTAGATCAGATCCTCCTTGGAAGCCATGATGTTGGTGATGTTTCGCAGGGTGTTGGCGTTGTGCGGCGAGGCGTCTAAGTGGATATGGATGCCGCAGGATTTGTTTGCAATCATTCCGGCCTGCCGAAGCTTGCGAACAATCTCCTGTATGGTTTCGATGTCCTCATAGCGGCAGATGGGACTGACCAGCTCCACGCTGTAGGTGTTATCTGCAGATACAATCTGACGACCTTCTTTCTTTTCTGTTTTTATGCTGCCGTCGCTCATGACCTTCCAACGGCGGCTCTGACTGTCCAGCACGGAATATTCTCCGTAATATCCGCCGTCAAAATTGGCAGGCCGTCCGAAGTATTCCGACAGCACCTGTGCGGCATGCTGACGGGACAGGCCAGTCATTTCAATCTCAATGCCGAAGCGCTGCTCCTTCATGTCCACGATTTTTCACCACCTTTCTGTTTTTTCTTGAATGATCTGTTGCGGTGTGGTATGGTAATTGTGCTATGTTCATTTTGGAAAGACCGACCTCTTGGTCCTTGGTACGACCGCCAGCCAAACCCAGCTAAAGGGATTAAGGAGGGATGCGTTATGAGCATAAAACGTCTGATTAAAAAAATGGGATTCACAGGCATAACACTGAACATTGGATTTATTGGGCTTAACTTTGCTGGGGGTCTTGCCAAAGTGAATATAGTGAAAGCCTTGCTGTTTGATATATACAGCAAGGCTTTTTTATCGTCCGCCTGCCTTTCCGAAGAGCTTTGCCTTGTGTTCGGGAGCCTGAACCATGAGATTGTATCGTTCATTTCCGCATTTATATAGACAAACACCACGCTGGGGATAGCGGATCAGGTTGTATTCCGATTCCTCCAGCTGGAGGGTGTCCATATAGAACCGCTTGTCGATATTGCCTGCGTTGAACAGAAAAGCGTGGGCCGGTATAGAAAACAGCGGCTTGGTATACTCCCTTATACCGTCGATATTGAAGTCCTCAAGGTTCTGACTGGATAAGATAACCGCCGAATCTTTTTTACGGACACGCTTCATGAAGTTCCTCACATACTCCACGGCCGTCAGATTGGAAAGAAACAGATAGAACTCGTCGATGCTGGCGGCAGTATTGCCTGCGGTGAGAAGCTCGTTGCTCATGTAGGACAGCACGTTGAACAGCAGGGCGTTTCTCAGGTTTTTGCTGGCCTGCAGAAGTCCCTTGACACCGAAGGTCACAAACTCACTGCTTATTATATTGGTGTGCCCGTTAAAGAATTTGGACTCCGCGCCCTTACACAGGGAATGGAGTCCGAGGCAGATTTCCCGCAGCGTATCCGCAGTATAGAGCTGGCGTTTTCTCTCGTCGAATTCCTTGTATTCCGACTCGACCAGCTCATATAGATCGGACAGAATAGGATAATCATCAGGCTTTAACCGGTCAAAGTTGCTGTGATCGGTGATGCTCCATTTATCATAGAGCTTGCTCAGCATGATCTCGATAGTGTCAATCTGGCGGTCATCAAAATCCTTGTAAACTCGGAAAAAGTCCTTGAGAAAGCTGATATGCTGACTGAGCTTGCTGGTCTGTCGGAATGCCTGGGGCGCTTCGGTATCCTTTGGATCACCAGCTTCATCCCAGGTCTTTGGTTCCAGAACATTGATGATGTACTCTCCGGTCATCAGGTCGATGAAGCAGCCGCCGAGGTTGTTGGTGAGATCCTCAAACTCCATTTCCGGGTCGAGGCAGATGATTTTCATGCCTGATTCCCTGAGATTGCAGAGAATGAGCTTTAACAGATAGCTCTTTCCCTGACCGCTATTTCCTAAAATGAGTATGTTGGCGTTGGTCTTATCGTCTGCTCTCCGGTTAAAATCCACGAGAATATTGCTTCCGAATTTATCCCTGCCAAGATAGAAGCCATTTGGATCTGTCTTGCCGCTGTAGTTGAAGGGATAGAGATTGGCGACCGAGCTTGCGGGCAACACCCGTTCAAACTGATCGCTGAACACATTCCAGCCGGAGGGTATGACCGATAGAAATCCCTGCTGCTGGCGGAGCAGTAATCTGTCCACATTGAGCTTGCTTCGCACTAGCTCAGTCAGCACCTCGGTCTGCAGGAGCTTGAGCTGATCGGGATCATGTGCGGACAATTCAATATAAACAGCGGCATGAAGCAGAGGCTCCTTGCTCCGATGCATCTGAGTTATGATGGCCGCTACGTCCTGCAGATTGCTTTCCGCCGTGACAGTCTGCTGCAGGTCCTGGGTGCTGCTTCGCTGCATCCGGTTCTTGTTGGCGGCGTTTGAGATGATTTTTCGTTCCTCGACAGGACTTACATGCCGGGTATAGATGTGCAGGGTCACTCCGTCCTTTTCCCCGAGATGCCGCAGGATTGCCTGTTCAGCGGTAGCGGTTGGATACTCACGCAGCGCCCATACAGAACGGTAGGTATTGCCGCAGATGAA
>JAGXSC010000049.1 GCA_018334075.1 Actinomycetota bacterium | reverse complement strand
TCCGCCATGCGAAAGCTACTTAAGCTGCAATTAATGCAGTACCGCAGCCCTGCGGTGCAAGTCATGTTTGGCCTGCTGGTTGCAGCAACATTCCTAGGCTGGTTGAGCCATTCCCTCTTCAATGCACCTGCCCATATTGTGCTGCTGGTAATGAGGGTAGTGTTGGCGATTCTTCTTGGCGCTATTACAGTGATACATTATGTAACATACACTACTGGAGCATTCTCGTGGCAAGAACATACTTTACCCCTGCATATTCCTATGCCGCAACTGTGGTCGCTGATTACCGGCCTGCTCGTCTTGCTGCCTATTGGTGCTGCCGCTGCCGCCTCGTATCTGGTTCTAGCTTATGCTTTTCGGTATGAGCCTAACATTGTCCTGCCCGGCGGCCAACAATGGCTCCTGTATGCCAGTTATTACCTCTTGGGGATCTCGGGTTACGTCAACATGCTGGCCGTCCACCAGCTGCTCAAGGGCAGGATTACGCTGCCCTTGCCCAAGGAGCTGCGGGTTTTGAGTAAGCTAATCAAATGGAGCGCAACAGTCGACACAATAGTTGATAGGATCGTGCCCGGTTTATATTTCGTTACAGGCATCACATTATTAGTGACCGTGATAGACAGGGAGAACTTAATTCTCTCACCAACTCCGATAGCCTTAATTATATTTGTGTGCAGCGCGGTGATCACTTACATAAACGCCTATTTGCTTGAAAACTACGGTAATCTTTAGCAACGCTGGGGCTAATCAGAAAGTACAAAGGGAGGGATGCCGGTTGCCGACAATAGCAAAATCATTAGTTAAATATTTTATTCTCGCAATGGGAGGAAGGCCGTTGGTACTGTTGGGTTACCTGTTGTTCAGTTTCTCCTCGCACCTGCTTCTGCCAGCGCTGCCTGATTTCTTGCAGGGCGTCATCACAGGTGTCTGGTCGTTGTTTTCCCTTTGTGTATTAATTTATGTGTTGCCAGGCATTTTTATTGACAGGGGAACAGATTTTTTGAAGCTGCCTTACCGGCAAATTCCTGTGAAACCGGTCTTTCTCATCGCTTACCACGTAGTTTTTATCTTCGCCACCAAGTTTATTTCCCTTACTGCTTGGGTCTTTTTTGTCCTCTTTACCCCGGCAACGCTGCCAAATAACGTCAACCTCCTGTCAGCCGTGAATATCTTCTCCTTAGGGTTGTTTGCTACCGCAATAAGCCTTGGTTTCACGATGTTTACTTTTTTGTTCTTCAACAGAAAAGAGTTTCTTTCCACCCTTTTAGTATTTGCAGCACTTTGCCTGGTTGTCTATCTGTTGCTATTTCAGATCAGCCTAGATCTTCGTGATATATTAGGTTTGCTGATAATTACCCCGTTCGGCCTACCAGAGGCCACAGCCTTCGCCAGCGTCAACTTGCTGCAAACGCCCTGGGGAACGGCCTGGAGCGATATTATGCTATTGATGGCGGCATTACTCCTGCAATGCACAAGCATGACCTGCATGCTTAGCGGCAAGGTCGATGCACTTTAAATAGCCGCCAGGCAATCCGTTGCCATTGCAGGAATAAGGGCAGAATTTAAACCGAATAACTCAAGCGAAATCAGGCTCTCAACGCCTTTTCGTAGCGCAAAAAGCCGCCGTAACCTACCCAGAAAATTCCCAGAATACGTGCAGGAATTAAGTAAGGGCAGCAATTATTCAGAATGCAATTATATTTGAGGGGTGATAATAGTGGGTTTTTGGATGTTTATGTTAATTATAGTTTTATTTATACCTTTGACTATGATAATCTGGGGCTGGCTGTTTATGAAAAAACCTCCGCAGACCATTAACTATATCTATGGTTACCGGACAACTATGTCCATGAAAAATAAAGATACTTGGGACTTTGCCCACAAACATTG
Source organism: Actinomycetota bacterium (assembly GCA_018334075.1). NCBI lineage: Bacteria > Bacillati > Actinomycetota > Actinomycetota bacterium. The sequence continues at coordinate 1,308 of JAGXSC010000049.1, read as the reverse complement.
CGGAAGGATTTGGTATTATATAGGAATTATAATGCTTCCCTTATCCATGATTGTGATGCTTTTTTGTATTGGCAGTGGAAATAACACAGTGGAAACTACCGGAGGAGTCCTTGTTGGCATCCAAGTGCTGATTCTTATTGTTTCAATATTTCCAACCTCGATAGCTTTACATAAACACTTCGACAAGGACGGAAGGCTAAAAAACTGACCTGCTACTATTTCACTGTACTCTGCGAATCAAGAGGAAATTGCCGCATGACTGCTTCGGTTTCCTTAAAAGCTCTCAGGCGTTTGGGCAGATTTGGGTGAGTCGAAAGAACTTCGGCGAGCCAAACCCAAAAACCCCGCTCCGTTTCTGCCTGATTGCTAAATTCCTCCGGATCGACAAAGCGATAGAGCTTCTTGCCGGCAGCGAAGACCAGAAGCCCTGCCGCAGCACCAGCCGGCTGATAATGGGCCGCAATGCGATCGCAGGTGTATTCACAAGCCCGGGAATATGCCGACCCCAAAAATGGAATTAACATCGCAGGATACAATAGCCAACGCCAGTTGAGATGTCTGCGTTTAATGTGAGCAAACTCGTGACTGATTACAAAAGCGACTGCGGACTCTCCCTTTTCCCAGGCAAGCTCCAGCACTTCGGCGTAAATAACGACAAAGTTTCGGCCCAGAAACATGGTGGCAAAAGCATTAAGGAAGCCGCCGGACTGCAATACATAAATGGCCGGAACCGGTTTAAGCTCCATCTGTTCAGCAATCTGCTGCGCCAACCGGTATACTTCCGGTAACTGTTTGTCAGACACGCGAATACCGTTTCCCCTGATGGCGCCGATAAACAGGCCATGGACGATGAAGGCGACAATTATGCCCAAGATTATGTATACGATGCCAACGAGAGAAATGACAAGGGCGAGGTAAACCAAGAGGCTGATTACCAATGATACGGCAAAATATAATTTTTCTTTTGGATGCACTAAAAACTGCATGGGCAAATCCTCCTATTTTAAAGTATTATTAATATTAATCTGACAACTGTCCACGGATAATTGCACCTCACCCCGATGCTATATTTGGCAACAGCTGCCATCATGGAATAAAACTATCATGCTCCCCCTGAAAACGTCAATCCTTTTATGGTTAAACTTATGTTAATTTTTGCAGCGGATGGCTGCGTATGCTAATCTGATAGTGAGCCAATATGACCGTTTGTGATCATGAATAAATGAACCACCTGTGACTTGAAATAATCATTGTGATCACCAAAAAGTGAGCCACTTTGATTTAAACTCCTGTACAATTGATTAGTAT
>JAGXSC010000048.1 GCA_018334075.1 Actinomycetota bacterium | reverse complement strand
AAAGTTAAGTCAATAGAAGATCTTCCTTTAGGTATGTGGCTCGTCTACATGGAAGATGGTGAGTATGGGTATTGTGAAGTACACAGGGCTATTGGTAGTAATGTAGCTGTTATTAATGGTGCATTTTACTTTGACAAACCTAACGTAATAGCATACACTGAGTTCATCAAATACGAAGAGGAAATCTGATGAAAAGTGTTAATGAAGACTTATGCTTTATGGTTCTTTTAGGGTGGGATGATGGTGTTTCTCCATTCCCTACTTTATTATCTCAGTGTGCATTAACATATAATGATATAGGAAATATCATTGATAGTGAGATGGATATAATGCTGAATATTAAAAAGAATAGTAACCCTTATGAGTTCCGCTACTTCCCAATAGATGCCAACTATGGAAGTGAAACAAAAGATGTTCACTTCATGTGGGAAGAAGGTTTAAGTTGTGAAGAACTCCACGATTACTTGTTAGAGGATTAATAAATGACGCGACGTAATGAAGAACATGTAGATGAACGTGCCTACCCATTCTTTCATCATGTATACGGTAGAGACGGGTATGTGTGTGAGTATAATTCTACATCTGGAGCAAAACCAACAAAAGTTCTGTCCATTGAAGGTTTCTATCATAAATATTGTGCTTATTGCGGCAGGAAGGCACTTCCCATTCAAGGTGAATTAGAAAAAGGTCGAGGTTTCTTTACAGGATATTATGACATTGGTCATTGCTGTGTGTGCAAAGATGCAATGGATGAAGTTGAACATAATAACAAGTTAATTGAACTTAAAAAGAAGCATGAACAAGAATTAAAAGAACTAGAGAATCTTAAACCAAAAATGAATCAAGAGGTTATCTCATCTTTAGTTAAAAAATCTTTTGAGGAAAAACATGCACAACTTGAGAAAGATTTAAAACATTGTGAAAAATATGGTTATATGTCTGAATCTACCTTAACTATGGTTGGTGTAACTATTGTAGAAGGAAATAAAAATGTTTAGTAACACAGTTTTAGACTCATTAGGTATTCTACTTAATGCAGGGATTGAGGTCTCAATTCATTATGATCGTGAGAAGAAAGTGTGGTATGCCGACCTCAACACTGGGGCAAAAAGTCATATGTACCTGTATGATGATGGTGGAAGAAATATTACACTAGAAAAACGTTACAATGAAAAAGATGAATTCTATTATGAATTTGATAATCAGATGGAAGACATTTTGGATTTCTATTGTTCAAATTTTATCGAGTGCATCAAAGGACGATCTTTTGCTAATGAACATTGGGTTGCTTTTGCAAAGCAAAGAGGTTATACTCCTGTTTTTGGTCCATATTAAAGAGAGAATAAAATGTTAAATTCACTTTATGTAAAAGAAGAAAGTGATAAAATTTACACAAAAGTTGTAGCTGTTTTATTGATTGACAATAGGCCAACCTATGTGGATGTTTATGGTGAACAGTATGAAGTTGGTAATGCCGTGGTGATTGATATTGACCACATCACAGACTTATATCTTGGTTTGGACTGGTATCGGGATGGTTTGACTTTTAGAACTTATGAAAGAGAATACCCAAGGGGGAGTTAAGATGGCATTTAAAAATTTAAAACCTTTGATTACAGAAAGTTTACATGCAGGAGATGTCTCACAAAAGATTAGTCATCCTGCATATGGTTTGATTTCTGTGACACGCCCTAGTGGTGGACGAAAGGAAATGTTTGGATCAGACTTGCGACATGACAATACTGTAACTATTCGCATTGCTAATGCCATTGAGGAACGCTCATTAGGTCGTTCTTGGTATTACGAGAAAGGCCAAGTTCTTGAACTTGATATGACTGAAGCTCAATGGGCTAAATTTGTATCATCTCATGGTATGTCAGGAACACCAGTTACTTTACGATATATTCGTGGTGAAGGGGAAATTCCTTGGATTGAATCTCAGAATAGTAAAGCAGATTATTCAGAGAAAGAATTTGAAAACCTTATTAAAAATCACATGCAACATGCCCAAAATGCATTGAATCAAGTCAAAGATTTAGTGGCTAAAGGTAAAGCTGGCAAGAAAGAGTTAGAGAGCCTGGAAAAGGTGATCTGGCATATGGTTGAACGTTTCCCGGATAGTGCAGCTTTTGCAGTAAAAGCTTTCCGTGAGGAGACAGAAGAAATGGTTGAAGGTGCGAAGATTGAAATTGAAGCTTCTTTAACAGCTTTAGTTCAAAACACAGGCATTGAAGCGTTAGGTCTAAATGATTGGAATAAATTAGAGAATAAAAAAGATGACTAAATCTGAAACACCATATAAGATCTATGAAATTGTTCTGGTAGATGGTAAAGAAGCAACCATCCGAGACATTTACAATAAAACTGTTCGGATTAAAAGTGAAAATGGTGAACAAGATTCCTTTATGACAGTATGGAGTTATCGGATCCATGAAAAAGAGTTTTGGGGTCAAGATGTCAAACCAGAACGAATTCAAAAACTTAAAGGTGAACTAAGATTTGAGGAGAAAACTTATGCTAAACCCACAGTACAAACATTTCTTGCTTTTCAATGATGATTGCTCTGAGTCAAATACTTTTAATTTAGAGCAACTGTTGTTGGAACAATCTAAAAATAATGTTAGTGAGATGTTCGTCTTACTAATCACCAATCTTTTAGAACGGAAGTTGTTGACAAATAGTGATCTAGCTGATTTAATTGGTGTGTCTAATTCACAACTGGAGGAGATGTCTTGGTGATGAATAGTAACAAAAAACAACTGATTAAAGCTTTAAACAACTCTAGAAACAAGCTTATTGAAGATTTACATGCGTTTCGTAGATATCCGGTCAATAGGAAGAAAATGGATCAAAGCTATTTTAGCAAGACTTGCCATAAACTTAAGCTTGAGATCAGAGATCTTGATAAACTAATTGAAGAAGCAAAGGTTACTAAGGACAGTAGTATGTTTGATTTACGTCCACAGTGTGCTAACATTGAAAGTGGTGCCGAACCAAGCATTAGAATGCTTATTGAAAGATATTATCATGAATTCTTTCCAACAAACTATAAAAAGATGGCACAAGAGTATCTAGAGAAACTTATGGAGATGAAGGATGCAGAACAAATTAGTCTATAAAGTTGGGGATTTAATTTCAGCAGCAGCAAACAATGAAGTTCAAGTCATAGCCCATGGTTGTAACTGCTTATGCACCATGGGAAGTGGGATTGCCCCTTTGATTAAATCTGCTTTTCCTTATGCTTATGAAGCTGACTGTAAAACACGTAAAGGTGATAAACTAAAGCTTGGGAGTTTTACTGTAGGTGATCCTGAGCATTATGGGTACAGCAGTGGACCTCTTGTCTTTAACTTATATAGTCAATATAATTATACAGGAAGAAAAAATGGTCTGCGAGATTTAGATTACAATGCCCTATATGATGCTCTTGATTTAATGGCTTTTGAACTGCAATGTTATGCTTTAGGTGAAGATCTTAAAGTAGGACTTCCACTTATAGGTTGTGGTTTGGCCGGGGGCGATTGGAGAATTGTTTCTCGCATGATTGAATCTACCTTGCTAAAATCTGGTTTCAACGTTACTATTTATACTTTAAAGGATATTGAACTTTGGTTAAAAGAATAAAAATTGATCCTGATGCAATGATTGGTAACAAATACGGAAAACTTTTAGTACTCAAGAGCTTGTATTATAAAGGTAATCATAATACGGAAGTATTTTGTAGATGTGATTGTGGAAAGGAGCTATCCAGAATAGCTAGTCATATTATATCTGGATTAACAGTCTCCTGTGGTTGTGAAAGGACAAACGTAATAACTGTAAGAAATAGAAAACATGATCATGCAAAGAGACATAAAAAATCTAAGGAATACAGAACTTGGGAAGATATAAATAAACGATGCAGAGATAGCAATAACCAAGTATATGGTGGAAAAGGTATCTCTGTTTGTCCTGAATGGCAAGAAAGTTTTGAAAATTTTCTTAGGGATATGGGAACATGCCCAGACATTAAATACTCCATAGAAAGATTAGATAATTCCTTGGGATATTCAAAAGAAAATTGCATATGGGCAAATAGATCCACTCAATCTGCCCACAGAGGGAGACAGAAGAACAACTCTTCTGGTTACATTGGTGTTAAATGGGATAAAAGATCTTCTAAGTGGGTTGCCAGCATTAGATGGAAAGGGAAAGTAACAGAAAAATACTTTTCTAATAAAGAAATAGCAGCACTTTACAGGGATGCGTATATTAAGTATCATGAATTGCCACATACTTTAAATCTAAATGAGCTAGGACAACAATATATATCTAAAATTCTTAAAAAGGCAAAAGGAGATTGGGATATTATTGAACTCATGGTCAAAAAGACATTGTGTCAAGCAGGACATGATGTTATCATCTATGTACTTGATGAAGCTGAAATCCCTGAAAATGCTATTGTAATCAAATAAGAGGTGTTTATGAAGTTAGATGAACAGGAACTTAAGAAACGTTTTGAATCTAAAAAGCGTGATGCCAGGAAGCGCGGAATAGACTTCAAATTGACATTAGATGATTTGAAAGTATTATTTCTTCGCAACAATGGTTACTGTGATTATACAGGTGTTCCTTTTGATAATGATAAGCATAAAATTTCTATTGAACGTATCAACGACAAGAAAGGATATGAACGTGGAAATGTTTGTCTAACTTCTGCACAGGTTAATCGTATTAAAGATTATACCCTTGATAAGACAGAGATCAAAGTTGTACGTATTGACCAAGGACAAGAAGAGATCTTAAAAGTTATTCAGGAAAAAGTTACACCTGAGTACCAGAAATTTTTATCTTATAAATACAATGCTTTATGTAAATTTGAATTCAATGTCTATAAAAATCATTTTAAAGGTATTGACTATTCAAAGTTCTATGATAAAGTGAGTGGAGTGGTTACTCAAAAGGTTGAGTTGTCCAGAAATAACGAAGGGGTTCTTAAAATGTCAGATCGTCAAATTGCTTCAGATGTTCGTATCGCATCCTACTACTCTGATATGGCTAAACATGCATCTTCAGAGAAAAAAGATTTTACTGTCAGTTTTGCAGAGTTCAAAGCTAAGTTCTCTGGCACTAAGTGCAAACTAACTGGTGAGCCAGTTGAAATGGCACAGAAAGTTTTCATTCTTCTTGATCAAGATAAGGGATATACAAAAGACAATATTGTCCTTGTTGGGAAAGATGTAGGTGCTAAGATGGTAGAAGCAAGTAAACTTTTAGGTATGTCTATCCCTGAGATGGCTAAGAACCTCAATCCGTTTGTAAAGGATTATGTTCCTAAAAAGAAACCAGCACCAAAAACTCCACTTGTATCTTTAAGTTCAATCATGAAAAATAAAGTTGGGGATAAAAAGTGATCACAATTAGATCTTACTTTAATTGATAAAATAGAGGGATAATATGAATGATTTTTATGGTTATGTTTTAAAAGAAGAATTTCTTAAACACTACGGTAAAGAAAAAGCTAGAGAACTTTTAACAGAAATTTTTAATAAGCTTGGTGGTATTGAAGGTTGGGAACTAGAAAATTTTATTTATATAAGCTTTAGAGAGTCACACACATTCCATGATGGTGTATGGTTTGTAGATAATAGAAGTAAATTTGAAAAGAGTCATCTATCAGGTTGGATAGAATCTGAGATAAAGAAGATCGGTTATTATAAAGTTAGCCCGGAACAATTTGTTAATGTACTTTTAGGAGAAGATATGAATAAAGAAGTTAAAGTAGCAAAACCACGTTTCCACAAAAAGCGTAAACCAGTTCCTGTTCGTAAGAAAACTGACATCACAGTATACTACTCTACAGGTGAAAAATATACACTTAAAAATGTAAAAGCTTTATATGTTAAAGGTGAAAATGTAAATGTTGGCTTGACTCCTGAAGCTAAAAATGGATATTTTGAAGGAAAAGTTGTTTATTTTTCTACTGGAAATGTGGATTCTTTCCTTGTAAAAACACCAAAAGGCAACTATACTCTAGATTCTGTTGGAGATGGTGAGTTTATCCTCACTCAAGAAGGTTCTGTTCTGACTCTAACTGAATTAAACCAAGTATTCTAAGGGAGAGATATTGTGAGTGTTGATCATAAAGTTTTTGTTTGTTGTTCAAAAGATAAAGCTCTTGAAGTTTATGGGGCTGTATCCTCTGCTCTACGTGATTTTACTCGGACTACGGGAGAAATCTCCACGTTGGATTTCAAGCATTTTTGGTTGAGCTTTGTGACTTCAAAAGAGTCCCGGAACATCTTTATGACACACTCATGTTCTTCTGACTATAAAGAGATTTATGATGGTGAGAAGATTATCTTTAGCATTGGGTGTTGGGGAGATCACCAAGTTTATATGGACTTAGTTAAATCTGCAATTAAAGACTTTGGTGATGTTTACGAAGACGTCAACGATTGCGATGATATTGATTTTGAAAAGGTATAATTGTAGTACTAATTAGAGGAGTAATTTATGAATCCACTGTTTGATAAAATTAATGATTGGTTTGAAGATCTTAAGGAATATGCTGAAAACTCTCCCAAAGAGTTTCTTAAAGATATGGAATATATTTTAGATTCTAGCTTCTTTGAAGAAGTTTATGAGAAACTTGATACTGTTCGAAGTTCTTTAGATGATCTGCGTGAAGAAGTTGAAGCTAAAATGGTGCCTGAATTCCCGGTAGAAAAGCTTCATAAACTCATCAATCTTGTTGAGATCACTAATCTTAAAGGTAAATATGTTCGTCAGTTTGCTTTTCAAGAGAGTCTCTTCCTTAATGAAAAGAACAAGATCCGTCCTCCAGTTAACACTCATCAAGTTGGAGATGTATTCCAAATTGAGGAAGTAGAGGCACTCCTAGGTACAACTGTTCTTGATAAAGAAGCTGTACTTAAACTTCTGGAAAAACTTTAAGGGCGAAAGCCCTTTCTTAACTCAAGAGGAGGTGAGATGTCCGAAAGCAAAATGTTAATTATGTTTGATTCAAAGAATAATAACAATAAATTCTATGAAGCAACCTTAGACGACGTAGGAAACATTGCAGTTCGTTTTGGTCGTGTAGGTGGTGGAGTCCAAACCACTTCTTACTCTGGTGGTAAAAAGAAGTTTGACAGTCTTGTTGCATCTAAAATCAAGAAAGGTTATAAAGAAGCACAACTAGAAGCTGTCTCTGGTGAAACTGGGTTGACTCAAAAAGTCAACGTAGTAGATATTGCACTTAAGCAGATTGATTGTAAAGACGACACAAGTCGTAATCTTATTCAAGCAATTGCTAAAGCAAACATTCATAACATCACCAGTTCTACTAACATTAAATATGATGAAAAAGATGGTTTGTTTAAGACTCCTTTGGGGGTTGTAAAGAAATCTGCTGTAGAAGAAGCAATGATCCACCTTGGCAATATTGAATCCCTCTTAGATGAATATGAAAAGTGTGGAAAAGGTGAAGATGAGATCTTAACTTTAAATGATTCTTATTTTGTTCTCATCCCTAATAAAGTAGCAACCACACGTGATAAACGTCACCTACTGTTTAGTCAGAAAAACATTGACGAACAACGTGAAATCTGTAAAGCACTTCTGGAAACATTAGACCTTATTGAAGAACTTAAAAAGAATCAGGAAGATAAACCTAAAGAAGAAGTTGAAGTAGAAAAAATCTTTAACTTTGGTATTTCTCATGTTGAAGATTCTGCTACAATTGATCGTATTGTTAAGTACTACAATGAAAGTAAGAATGCCCAACATGGTGGTCGAATCATGGGTTCTAAGGTTAAAAACATCTATAAAATTAATCTTGGGAACCAGCAAGCTCCATTTGATAAAGCCATTACAGAGTATGGTAAT